>PHTZ01000001.1:942500-1172500 GCA_002813285.1 Flavobacteriaceae bacterium MAR_2009_75 | reverse complement strand
TACCAGTAAGATACCTGTAGGGGTAAGGCTCAGTGCCTTTGATTTTGTTCCATTTGAAAAAGGAGAAGAGAATGTAGGAGTGCCCAGTACTTTTCAAGGTCGGTACAATGAAGCTTTTGGTGGAGATGGAACGGGTACAGGAATTGACTTAAGCGAAGTTTTTGAATTACTGGAGCAATTTGAGGAATTGGGAATTGAACTTGTCTGTATTACTGCCGGAAGCCCTTATTATAATCCTCATGTGATACGACCAGCGATTTTCCCACCTTCCGATGGTTATCTTCCTCCCGAAGACCCACTTATTGGCGTCTCACGTCAAATTTATATCACTTCCGAAATCAAGAAAAAATTTCCCGATTTGGTAATTATAGGCTCGGCATACTCGTATTTACAAGAATGGTTACCTCATGTAGGCGAGGCAGTTATTGATAAAGGTATGGCCGATTTTGTGGGGTTAGGTAGAATGGTTTTAAGTTACCCGAACATGCCAGAAGATATTTTAAATGGAAATAAGCTAGTACGGGGTAATATTTGCCGAACATTTTCAGATTGTACAACGGCGCCTCGAACAGGTATGCTTTCAGGGTGTTTCCCCTTGGATTCGTACTATAAGGAAATGCCAGAAGCGGCCGAACTCAAAGAATTCAAAAAGAAAGTCCGGTTATGAACAAAAATGTTTTGATAACAGGTGGCTCACGGGGTATCGGCTATGGTATAGCCGTAGAATTGGCAAAAGCCGGATGCAACCTTGCTATTAATGGGGTGCGTTCTGAAGAAAGCGTAATGGAGGAGATGAAAGCGCTCAAGATTCATGGTACTCAAATAGTGTACTGCCGTGGCGATGTTTCATCTGAATCTGACCGTAACCTAATAATCAAAGAGGCTCTAAGTCATTTTGAAGAGCTACACGTTCTCGTGAATAATGCAGGGGTAGCCCCTAAGGAGCGGGTAGATGTGCTAGAAATGAAACCCGTGAGTTACGATCGTGTAATGGATATTAATCTTAGAGGCCCCTTCTTTCTCACTCAGAAA
Source organism: Flavobacteriaceae bacterium MAR_2009_75 (assembly GCA_002813285.1). NCBI lineage: Bacteria > Pseudomonadati > Bacteroidota > Flavobacteriia > Flavobacteriales > Flavobacteriaceae > Flavobacteriaceae bacterium MAR_2009_75. The sequence goes on along the minus strand of PHTZ01000001.1, from coordinate 1,171,468 downwards.
TTCGCAAACTTGATGATTGAAAATAAACAAAAAGATGTTGGGTTTGAAGGCTGCATTATCAATATATCTTCTGTCAGTGCTACAACTGCTTCGGTTATGCGAGGTGAATATTGTGTTTCTAAAGCAGGTATGGGTATGATGACCAAACTTTTTGCCGCACGCTTGGGCGAGTATAATTTGCCAGTTTATGAAGTTCGCCCGGGTATCATAGAGACTGATATGACCGCTCAGGTGCTTGAAAGCTACCAAAAGAGAGCAGAAGAGGGCTTGATACTTCAAAGGCGTCTCGGTAAGCCCGAGGATGTTGGTAGAGCCGTGCAGGCCTTGATTGAAAATAAAATTCCTTATGCGACTGGTCAGGTCATTATGATTGACGGAGGAATGTCAATACCCACTTTATAAGAAATCCATTTATGAAAAAACAAGTCAAACCGATATTACTTATTCTTGATAGTCTGGCCCTACTGACTTTTATAGCTACGTTCACCCCTTTAGTACTCCCTAAAAATACTACTGGTCCGTTTTTTTTAGGGGTACCCTATACCATGTGGGTCGGGTTTTTGATAAGCATAATCTTTGTGGTTCTGGCATATTTAGTCTCACTCGTAAATAAAGAGGGTACTCATGCTGACTAAATTTATTATAGCCGCAGTTATCTATTTGGCCATACTTATCTTCTTGTTGAAACGAACCAGAGTTAAAGTTAAGACCACTTCGAACTATTTATTGGGTGGAGGTAATATTGGATTTGTAATTGGATTGTTTACCACAGCCGCTACATTGTTCAGTGCATTTACGGTAATAGGAATGCCCGATTTTTTTAGAACACATGGAATCGGGGCATGGATTTTTCTCGCGGTTTCGGATACTATGATGGTGTACGGACTGATTAGGGTAGGGGAAATTTTACGGCGAAAGGCGCGTAAACTTGATTTTAAAGGTATGTCAGGTTTAATGGTCTCGACCTACGGCTCAAAATTAGCAGGTTATGTAGCATTTGGTGGAGCAGTCGTCTTTTTAATACCCTATATAGCTGTTCAGATTAGCGGAATTTCGATATTTCTAAATGCCGCTTTTCCTGATGCCATTCCCGTATGGTCATGGAGCTTGATTATAGTCGCCGTTATGATAATTTATAGTGAAACGGGTGGGTTGAGAGCTATTATGTATAACGATACCTTACAAGGCCTTTTGTTGTTTTTTACCATTTGGGTGGTTGGTTATAACTGTATCGCACATTTCGGAAGCATAGAATCGATGTTCGATAAAGTAGCTTCGGTAAACGAAAAGCTACTATCTGTACCCGGACCCAAGGGATTGTTTTCGGTACAGTTCTTTATTATTTCAGCTATTGCAATAATAAGCTTGCCATTCACTCAACCACAGATATCAACTCGGGTCGTCATTATGAAAAATAGTGCTTCACTAAGAAAAATGGCTATAGGTCTAGGGGTAGTGGCTATTCTTATCATCTTGCCGACCATGTTTATGGGTATGTACGGTGCTGTACTTTACCCTGAAGCTTCGACCCAAGATTTTATCGGTCATGTACTTTTATACGACCAAGCTTCCGGTATCGCTGCGCTTGGACTTATTGGATTGGTAGCGGCAGCAATTTCAACCTCCGATTCTCAAATATTTGCCTTAGGTTCTGAATTACGTTCCCTATTGAGCATAGAAGATAGTAAGGCTGTTTCGTTGAGTAGAATATTCATAGTAGTTTTTGGGTTGTTAGCCTTAATTTTTTCCATAGTCAGTACCGAACATCTAGTTCTTTTGGCTCGAACGAGTTTTACAGGTACGGCCATGATGGCACCCATGATTTTAGTGGGTATACTCAGCACCAAAAAACTGACCTTGTTGATGCCGATAGCTACGTTGCTTGCTCTTTTGACTTTTATACTTTCTAAGCTTGGGGTGTTTCCGGGGCAAATACTTATGCTTCAGACAGAAATCATTTTATTCATAACCTTAGCGGGTTCTGCTTTTATCGAAGTTGTTTTAATTAGAAAGGATGAAGCTACAGCTATCTAATTAATCGGTCTACTAGATAAAGTAAGTAATCTAGTGGGGACGATTAGTAAAGAATTTTAAAATTGGGCCGCTAGTCTTATTTTAAATTCTTTCACTTTTGAAAGTGCTTTCAAAGTGCTGGAAATAATGTAGTAAATCGAAGTATACCTCAAGCAACATTCAAGTAATACATCATAGCGAATAGAAGGAACGGGCGAAGCTCGAAAAGATGATAATTAAGCCCAGATTATGAGCTATTAAAACCTCTTTAAAATCACACACTTTAATCTATAGGAGACTGTTTTTTGTAATGAAATAACCCCTGGTCATCACCAAGGGTTATCATCACTACTAACTAACTACTACTCAACAAGAGTATTTTTCTAAATTCGGTAGAATTTAGTACCCAGAATTTTGTACTAGGTTTGGATTATTCTGCATTTCAGAGGTCGGTATAGGAAACAACAACTCTCTTTCTGACAGTGCCTTGTTCGGTAAGTAGGTGTATGTATGGCCTACAAAGTCTTCTAATTCATTAGTTTCAGGATTATATGCTTTTCTCCATCTGGCCATATCATACCAAGTTTTGTTTTCGAAACTTAGCTCATGCACTCTTTCAATGCGAACTGCCTCTCTAAAGTCATCTTGCGTTAATCCGGCCAAATCTGCTAGTTCTGCACGTTGCCTGATTAAGTTGACAGCCTCATATGCAGCGGCGGTTGGGCCAGACTCTGCTTCGTTGGCGGCTTCCGCATACATTAAAAGAACATCGGCATAACGATATAGACTCCAGTTTAAATCAGATTGGGCAGATTCTTCATTGGCGGCAATATCAAAATGTTTGAAGAGATATGGAGCGCCCAGGTTGGTGCTATCGCTTCTATCGGCCTCGAGTGAGTAACTTCTAAAATAAAACTGCTTTTCTTCAGCTCGTTTGTCACCTTCTTCATATGAATCTGCAAATTCGTTTGTTGAGAAGATACCCCCAGTCTGGGCCGAATAGGCCGATATACCTAAATTGTAGGGCAAAATTGCAGGTTGCCAATTGCCCGATTGAATATTGGCCGCAAATTGGGTCATAAAGATGTATTCTCCCGTATTCTTGGTGGCTGGATCATGAAGCTCATCATAAGTGTCAAAAAGTGAGAACTCTCCGGAATCGATTACCTCCTTGGCCTTTGCGGCGGCAAGCGAATAATTTTCGGTTTGCTGAAGTGGGTAGCCCGCCATTGTCAAATATACATCTGCCAAAAGGGTTTTGACGGCCCCTAACGAGACCCGGCCAGATTCATCTCTCCAAGGTAGGGTTGAGTTTTCCGCTTCAGTTAGGTCACTTAAAATCAAGTCATAAACTGCTTCGGTAGAAGCTTGTTCCGGATATAATTGTTCCGAACTTAAATCAACGGAACTGGTTATAATCGGAATATTCCCGAACATTCGAACCAGACCAAAGTAATAGTATGCCCTGAAGAATTTAGCTTCGGCCAAGTAATTCTGTTTCTCGGCTTCATCCATATTAATATCCGGAATTTTTTCAATAGCCAGGTTCGCCCTTGATATGCCGGTGTAATATTCGTTCCAAAAGCTATTTCCATAACCGTTATCCGAATTATTAATCAAATCTTTTACCAAATAAATATTGGTGGCTTGCCCTAGGGCTGTATTCGCCAGACCTGTGGCAAATTCGAGCATCAACCAAGTTCCCCCACCAAAACCACTACTGGTAATGGGAACTAGAGGTTCGTAAATACCATTCACGGCACTTTCAGCATGTTCCGCTTTGGTAAAATAGGTGTCGGTCGTGAAGTTCGACTCGTCTTCTTCTTCTAAAAAGTCACTACAGGCCGTTATGCTTGATACTGCGGTTATGACGGCTATAGTTCTTATAAAGTTGCTATAGATTTTCATTCTTTTATCTTTTATATTGTTATAGTCCAACATTTAATCCTACCATAAAGGTTCGAGGTCTCGGATAATCGTATAAGGAAAAACCTTGGTCAAATGGTCCGCTACCATTAGAACTTTCCGGGTCATAACCTGGATATTTGGTTGCCACAAAAAAGTTCTGCACCGAGGTGTAAAGTCTTAGTCTATTTAAATGCAAACGTTCTACCAATTCTGGTTTGAACACATAGGATAGCATGAGGTTTCTTCCCCTTAAAAAAGATGCATCCTTTAATTTTCCAGAATCGTTGTTGGTATCATACCCCGCTGCAATCGGTCTTATCTGAGCAATTTCGGTATCTTGATTGTCGGGTGTCCAAGCATTTAATACAGTTGCAAAACTGTTGGCAATGGTTTGGCGATCTTCAGCGGAATGCTCGTCACGGTACATTACACTATTGCCATATTGAAATTGCAAATCGACCAAAAGTTCAAGGTTACCATATCTAAAGGTATTTGAAAAGGTTCCGAAACCATCGGGAATACCTTTTCCGATAATCGCCCGGTCATCACTGTTAATCGCTCCGTCATCGTTTAAATCACGATATTTAATATCACCGGGGAGTCTGTCGTAAATTGCAGCTTGATCGGCCTCGTCGGTATTCCAAGTTCCTTCATCAATATATCCAAAGAAAGTACCAAGGGCTTCACCCTCACGAATTAAAGTAGATCCCAAGAATATATCAGAACCTCCTGAGAGGGCTACGACCTCGTTTTTGTTAATAGAGATATTAAAGTTGCTGCTCCAACCAAAAAGTTCATTGTCTACATTGATCGTGTTTAAGTTGATTTCAATACCCTTATTTTCGAGACTGCCTACATTTCTAAACACATTCGAGAAGCCGCTTGAAGAGGGTACCGGGGCATCAAGTAGCATATCGGTAGTCAGTTTTCGGTAAAAATCTAGTTCTAGAGCAATTCTATTTTGAAAAAGCCCCAGTTCAAGCCCGGCGTCTACTTGCTCGGTCTTTTCCCATTTTAAATCTGGGTTGGCCATACGTTGGGGTATGGAATAAGATGCGCGATCGCCATTAAAAATTACAGTGCCATTGGATAAGCCGGCCAATGCACGGTAGGCTGGTATTTCTGAATTACCTGTGGCACCATAACTTGCCCGTATTTTGAGATTTGATATGGTTTCGTTTTGTGATAGAAAATCTTCTCCCGATACGCGCCATGCCAATGCCGCAGAAGGAAAGAAAGCAAATTGATTCTCCGGACCGAATTTCGATGACCCATCGGCCCTACCTGTTAAAGTCAAAAGATATTTGCTCTTGTAGTTGTAATTAACTCGCCCGAAGTAGGAGTTAAGTCCGTAGGCAATTTTGCTTGAGGTTGGGGTCTGTGGATTAGATCCGGCCCCAAGATTGTTGAAGCCATAAAAGTCATCTGCAAACCCACGGGTCGATGCAGTAGCCCTGAACTCGTCAATGTGCTGCCAAGAGAGACCCAACATAGCTGTTAGCGAATTATCGGCATTGAATTCTTTGTTATAGGTCAAATAATTTTCGAACTGCCATGAATTAAACCTATTGTTGCTTACAGAAGCAGCACCATCTGGTCGGGCAATATATCTTAAATCACGCCCGCCATAATAGTCATTACGCTGGTTAATGATATTTGTGCCAATTGTTGTACGCAATTGTAGATTTTTGTTGAATGAGATGTTGCTATAGAAATTTCCTAAAACGGTTTGGGTCTTTAAGAAATAACGTCGGTCGTTCGCAACTGCTACAGGGCTTCCGCCACCTTCCATACCGGGGTAATCGATATTGGAACCCCAAGTGCCATCTTCATAGCGTACCGGTATAATCGGTAACGCTTCGAATACCTGGCGCATTGTGGTGATGCCACCGCCGCCAAGTTGATCCACTTGTTTTTCATTTTGATCGTTATAACTTAAGCTACCTCCTACTTTTAACCAATCGGTAACCTCAGTGTCTAGAGTAAACCTTCCGGAGTAGCGTTTTAACCATGATTCTACGATAAGGCCTTCTTCATCACGAAAACCCATGAACAATCCGTAGTTTCCTTTTTGGGTTCCGCCAGTAAATGATAATTGGTGATTTTGGGTGAAGGAAGCCCTTATGGCCTCATCTTGCCAATCGGTGTCATAAAGGGGGTTGCCCTCCGAATCAAAGAGCCTAGGGTCGGTTCTTTTGGTCGTTGGATCGGTGTATGCTCCTCCCGCCCATCCGGCAGGGTCGTATTTTTCAGCATTAGCGTATGCTATTTCTTCAACACGAAGAAACTCTTCCGAATTTAAAAGATCTAGTTTTTTGGGTAATGTACCTAAACTAAAATCTACATCGTAGTTGAGTCGGGTGGTACCCGATGAGGTACCTCTTTTTGTGGTTACCAAAATAACACCGTTCGCTCCACGGGCTCCATAAATAGCAGTTGCGGAAGCATCCTTTAAAACCTCGATAGATTCAATGTCATTAGGGTTCATGTAGTCGATGGGTGTACTGCCATTGGGTAGATTAACAGCATTTAGAATTACACCATCGATTACGTATAAAGGGGTATTGGCAATACTTACCGAGGTGTTCCCACGAATTCGTACCGTTGTTCTTCCACCTGGCCTACCTGACCCTGAGGTGATATTGACACCTGCAACTTTACCGGCCATGGCTTGGTTCAAAGAAGCGGCCGGTCGTTCAGCCAGTTCCTCTGCCTTAACCGAGCCCACAGCACCGGTCAGATCACTTTTCTTCTGTGTACCGTAACCTATAACCACCACTTCATCTAAGTTGGCGGCATCTTCTTTTAACGATACGTTGATTGAAGTTTGCCCTGCAAGATTCACTTCTTGACTTGCAAAGCCGATGTATGAAATGACCAAGGTGGCATTTTCATCGCTGACCTCTAATTCAAAATTCCCGTCAAAATCTGATTGGGTTCCGTTTGAGGTACCTTTTTCTACAATACTTGCTCCTGGCAGGGGCTGATTGTTATTGTCAAGAATTGTACCTGTAACGGTCAAATCTTGAAAATGGTTCTTGTTGTTTACAGACTTTTTTTCTGTAGTTAGCTCGTTACCGAAGGAGGGGTTTCCGTAAAGAATACAGAATGCAAAAAATGCAAAACTCCAGTAACGCTTTTTGTGTAAAGCTGAAATATTCATAATGTGTTAGGATTGATTTAGTTGATATAGAGTTCTATTCAAATCTATCCCAAAGGTAAATTCGTACTAATTGCGAATCCACCTCTTACATTGCAAATAGTTCTATTTTTTTGTCTTTAAATTAAGAAGTTGTTATGGGTTTGCGGATAAAAAAGCATTATTGATAATATCGACAATGCTTTTTAGATTTAATTATTATTTAAAGGGATGCTCTTTAAGTAGTTCTTCTGAAGAATAGAAACCTTCCTTGTCTTTAATTTCAGCTCTAATTTCTTTTACTTTTTCAGGAGAAATAGGGGCGGCATCATTTTCGAAAGCATTTCTGACGAAGGTTAAAACGGAAGCCATTTCCTCATCGTTTAGCATACCACCAAAAGGAGTCATTGGTACTTGACCAGGATATTTTTTCCCGTTTACTTCAATAGGCCCCATCATACCTTTCAGCGTTAACTTGATCAAACGTTCTTCATCTCCGGTCACCCATTGAGATTTTGCAAGAGGAGGAAAGCCTGAACTTTCTAGACCTTTACCATCGGGTTGGTGGCAGGTAGAACAAAACCCCTCCCTTTCATAAATTTCTTGCCCTGCAAGTAGCAATTCAAGGTCACGCCCTTTTAGGCTGGTTTCGATAGTTTCTTTAGGTTCTTCACCCAAATTATGGTCGTTAAGATGAGCCAGAGCAGCTTCATAAGGTTTTTGCATCCACTTGTCCAGACCTTTTTTGCCCGCTTCGGTTACGATAGGAATACCAATTTCCTTATCCATCCAAGAGGCAGCTACTAAAGTTGCCAATCTTACTCTTGCATTTTTGTCTTTTGCGGCTTGCATAAGCAAGTCGGCCTTTTCGTCTACTTGATCTCCACTAAATCTCAATACTCCTACTGCGGCGGCCCTTGCCTTAAAGTCGTTAGCATTCAAAACCTGTTTGAGAATATCCACATCGATATCATTTAAGGCCCAGGTAACCCAAAGGGCTTCTAGCATATGGTGTTCATATTCTGAGTTTTCTTTGTCTAGATTGTTGACCCAAGTTTCTAATTTTTCAAGAACAGCATCTTTATCTCTAGCCCTTAGTTCTCTTCTTGTACGGTATCTTGTACGATATTCAGGAAGTTTAAGGTTATCAAGTAATTCATCGATACTGGCACCATCAACCTTTGCAGGCTCCACTAACGGACGTGATGGATAGGTGATGCGATAAATTCTACCGTGGGCATGATCTCTAAGAGGGTCTCTTGCATTGTGTTGCATGTGACCAATGAGTACGTTACTCCAGTCGATTAAATATAATGAGCCGTCGGGAGCGAACTCCATATCTACCGGTCTAAAATTTTTATCATCGGAAAATACTAAATCTTGTCTATGATTACTAAGGTACCCCGCAGTCTTAGGGTCATCGACCATAGTATGTTGCTTGGTACCCAGAAAGCCTATAGTATTATTAATTAATAGGTCACCTTGAATATTATCGGGAAAATGTCTGCTTGAAACAAACTCGAGCCCAGAGGTTGGTCTTACCCTATGCTTATCTTCGATTAAATTTTCTGGTCGTGGTGAAGCTTGCCCATATCTCGGAAAGATAGACCCCGGCATCATCCAGGTCATATCAGGACCTGAAGTATGGGCAAAAAAGTATTGGCCCCAGTCATCGAAAGCAATACCCCAAGGGTTCGGAATCGACAATTGAGCCGTTCTTTCTAGGTGATGTTTTTGCGGGCTATAGCGGTAAAACCCTCCATTGGTGGCTCGAACAGTGCCATAGGCGGTTTCAACGTTAGTATGTAAAAACACACCTTCACCCATATAAATGGCTCCTGAGGGGTCGGTTGTAAACGCGCTAATTGCATGGTGGGTATCATGGTCGTCAAATCCGCTGAGAATTACTTCTGTTTTATCGGCCTTATCATCGCCGTCTGTATCTTTTAAAAGTACAAGATTGGTTCCTTGAGAAACATAAACCCCTTCCGGAGCAAACTCAAAACCGATGGTGAGGTGTAGCCCATCTGCGAATACGGTTTGCTTATCGGCTTTGTTATCACCATCTGTATCTTCTAATATCAAGAGTTTATCATTAGGTTTTGAATCCCCTGGCTTATAGTGTGGGTAACTGGGCATTACCCCGACCCATAATCGGCCTTTGTTATCAAAGGAAACTTGCACGGGATTTGCCAAATCTGGAAATTCTTGCTCAGAGGCGAAAAGTTCAATTTTGTAACCTGGGGCTACATCAATTTTTGAAAGGGCTTCATCACCGTAGAGATATTCTGGAGTGCCATTTTTTTCACTTTCTTTATAATTGGTTTTGACCGCGGGCAGGTCTCTAGTCTTGGAATCGGCCATAGCCAGATCCATCTTTTTTCCTTGAAGGGCTTGCCAAATAGCCGTATCTCTTATAGCGGTCATCTGACGAATCTTTTCAATTTCGTAGGGGTAATTATCTGGGCCAAAAGGGTCATAACGTCTCCCGTAAGCATGAACCCCATTTGGTATTTTAAAGTCGTTATGCCAGAACCAGTTTTTTTCATTGACAGCTTCATGCACCAATATTCTATCTGTATTAGAGGCGTCATCTTCTTCAAAGATTTGGTCAGCTAACAAATCAGCTAATTTTTTGTACCCCAAATCGTTTAACTGAAATCCGTCAGCAGTAATATTTTCTTCTTCCGCTTCCATCCAACCTTTACTGGGCTCGAACGCATTCACAAAAAGTACACTGTCTTGAGCGGCTACTTCTCTCATGGCCTCGGTATACATTTCTAGATTTTTGTTCTCTTGTGTACCATCGGGCAAATCCATTTGGTCAGATAGATTCTCAAAAGCTATAGGTGAGACCAGTGCCAATTGAGGCGCGTTTGCACCATTGTATTTTTGATTTTTAGTGTGCGCTATGAACGCACGTAATTCCTTTTTGTAATTTTCAAGTCCTTCGGAACCATTGAAAGACTCACTATACCCGAAAAAAGCGATTATAATATCTGCTTTTAGTTCTGAGAGCCATTCGTCTTCAGTAGGAAAATGACCAATACTTCCTGAATTATTGGCAAGCTCGTTTTGATGAAATTTTTCTGCCCCAGGAAATGCCCACGGAGATTTTCTAGAAGAATGGGGTCTAAAGCCTGGCGTATTTCCACCATCACACATGTTTCGAATAAAAAGAGAGTCATTGGGGTAGCGAAGTTGCATCTCGGTCTCAAAGTGCCCGAAATTGATCATTCTTGAGCAAAGATTGTTGCCCACTAACACGATGTGCGAGTTCGAATTGATCTGTAGACGATTTTCTTTTTCGTTATCACAACCGATAAGACATAAGACGGCAATAATTAAAAGTGGTAGAATTTGCGGGGTAGCGAATCTTTTAAAGATTTTCATAATTTAAAAGAGGTGGTATAGGGTTAGAATTGATTGTTTGCTGTATTGTTCAAATTAGGCTATTTTCTGAATATTTCTAATCAATTGAATCGGCTTTTATATTGCCTTCTCTATTTGAAATAAAGAATCGATTACAAACCATGAATTAATCTAAACTTTTTGAATAATTCGTAATTTTTTCGACCTGTATTCACGTATTCCTAATTTAATAATGCTAAATTAAGGTGAATTTCTATCATATATTTCCTGTTTTTTGCTAAAGGTCGGTACTTTTTTGTCATATATTTATCAGAATTTGAATTTATATCGAAATTTATGAGTACTCCAAGCATTGAAAAAACACTTACTACTAAAGAAACTTTTATCTTTAAAGACTTGATTGGGCCTCACTTTAACCCTATATGGCATTTTCATCCAGAATTTCAAATTTCATATATAGCCAAGGGAGAAGGAACTCGTTTTGTCGGTGACCATGTACATAATTTTAAAGAAGGAGATTTAGTACTTACAGGCCCTAATCTTCCACATTTATGGCGCAGTGACGACCCCTATTTTGAACCTGAAAGTAATTTGAAAACTAGGGGTCTAGTAATTTATTTTGACCATGATTTGATAAGCAGAAATCTACTGGAACGAGAAGAGTTCTTTATTATCAATAAATTGATAGAGCATTCGCATAGGGGTATAGAGTTTTATGGCGATGTACCTTCGAAAGTTTGTAAACTGTTAATGCAAATAGCAGATGAGAGGGGCTTTAAAAGAATTATTAAATTACTTGAAATATTAGATTTACTTGCTGATAGTAAAGAGTTTTCATTGTTGACCAGCCCAAGCTATATTAATTCTTTCAAAGGGGGCGATTCTGAAAAAATGAGCTTGGTATATGATTACGTTATGAGCAATTTTAAAAACAAGATAGCTCTTGATGAAGTGGCAGAAATGCTTAATATGACAACCTCTAGCTTTTGCAGGTATTTTAAACCTAGGGCTAATAAGACCTTTACACAATTTGTAAATGAAATCAGAATCGGTCATGCCCGAAAATTGTTATTGGAAGACAATTTTAATATTTCTCAAATCAGTTATGAATGTGGTTTTAATGCCTTGTCGAATTTCAATCGACAGTTCAAGACAATAACCGAACTGAGCCCACATGAATACCGTCAAAAGTTTTTTGATATTCAATCGAATGACGACTAGATCAGTAAAAAAAATAGAGGACTTTGACAAAATAGAGGAACTTTAAAAGCAACTTAAGTTTTAGATTTGTAAAATTGGAGGTCATACAATTCGCGTTAAAACGACTTTCAGTTTGTGAAAATAATCGACTTCGGAAGCTCTTTAAAATAGAGTTCCGAATTTTTCAATAAAATTTATTTATGAAAATAGGAATGAATATGTTGCTCTGGACAAACCATGTGACAGAGCAGCATTTTGATATTATAGATACGTTAAAAGAAACCGGTTACGATGGCATAGAATTATTTCTTGGCGAAGGCGATGTGAAGCATTATACAAAGCTTGGTAACCATTTTTCTAATATCGGAATGGGAGTAACCGGGGTAGCTTCCTTATCTCCCGAAGAAAATATTTCTAGTCCTGACAAGAAAATAAGAGAGGCCGGTTTAGAGAGGTTAAAATGGTCTATCGATGTAAGTGCGGCTTCTAATGTTGAGGTAATTTGTGGCCCCTTTCATTCTACTTTTGCATTTTTTACACGTCAACCGCCTACTGCCGATGAACGCTCTAGAAGTGCCGAGATGTTAAGAAAGGCCGCGGAATATGCCCAGAAATCGAATATTATTTTGGCTCCCGAGGCCGTAAATAGGTTCGAGTGCTACCTCTATAATACCATGGCAGATATTAAAGGTATGGTCGAGTTGGTCGATCACCCCAATCTAGGTGCGATGTACGACACGCATCATAGTAATATTGAGGAGAAGAGTCAAGAAAGCGCCATAAAGACTATAGCTCCCTATTTAAAACATGTACATATTAGTGAAAATGATCGTGGTACACCGGGTAGCGGTCAGGTAAATTGGGAATCTGCTTTTAAGGGACTTCGGGATATCAATTATGATGGATGGTTGACCATTGAAGCGTTCAGTACCATAATACCTGAATTTGCCAATGCTATAAACGTTTGGCGCGATTACTCTCCATCAAAAGAAATATATACAAAAGGCATCGAATTCATAAAAGAAGGAATGAAAGCCGATTATTAAACCAGAAATTATTCAAATGAAAAATTTAATACCGCTTCTAATTTGCTTTTTGTTCATTGCTTGCAAAGAAGAAAAGAAATCAGAGAAAGAAGAAGTAGCAGTTGTTGAAACAACAGATGCACCAAAACAATGGCTCACCTTCAAAGGGGGTGAAAATTCAAAGAATATTGTTTTAATTTCTGGCGATGAAGAGTATCGTTCAGAAGAAGCTTTGCCTCAATTGGCCAAAATATTATCAGAGCATCACGGCTTTAACTGTACCGTGCTTTTCGCTCAAGAAGAATCTAAGCCCGGTATCATTAATGCTAATTATGGCAAGAATATTCCGGGGCTTGAAGCTTTAGATTCTGCTGATATGATGATCATCTTCACGCGTTTCAGAGCGCTTCCAGATGAACAGATGAAATATATTGATGACTATCTGAAATCAGGCAAGCCGGTCATGGGTATTCGAACGGCAACACATGCGTTCAATTTCGCTAAAGATTCTACCTCTAGCTTTTCGCACTACGGTAACTATTATGAAGGTGATTTGAAAGAATGGGAAGGCGGTTTTGGTCGTTTGGTCTTAGGTGAAAAATGGATCAACCATCACGGGCATCATAAACACCAGAGTACCCAAGGTATTGTGGTCGATGCGGCTAAAGAAACGGGCATTTTGAACGGTATCGAAGATGGTGATGTTTGGGGAGCAAGCGATGTGTATGGTGTAAGACTGCCGTTGGTGGGAGATTCACAACCAGTAATTTTAGGTAAAGTAATGAACAGGAAGGGCGAATATGATGAAGAAGATGTTTTCTTCGGAATGAAGCCGACGGATGATGAGCCAGCGACTACGAATAAAGATGGCTTAAAATTGAACGACCCTATGATGCCTGTAGCTTGGGTCAAAAGTTACCAATTGCCTAACGGTAGCAAAGGAAAGGCATTTACTACGACCGTCGGCGCCGCAAATGATATGTTGGTAGAAGGTACTAGACGATTGTTGGTCAACGGCGTTTTTTGGGCTATGGATATGAAGGTGCCAGAAAAAGCGAACGTAGCACTTGTTGGTGACTACGACCCGACTAAATTTGAGTTTAGAAAAGATGAATACTGGCCTGAAAAGCAATTGACCGTAGAGAGTTTTCAATAATCTAAATATTACTTGAGTTTGGCTAAGATGAGAGAGCATAAAACGATATTCCTATTACTGGTTTTAGTGCTGCTCGTTAGTTGCCATGAGAAACAAAATCAAGATTCAGACCCACGGAAAAAACCAAATATCGTCTTCATTCTTGCCGATGATCTAGGGCTTCATGACCTGAGTATTACCGGTAGCACTTATTACGAAACCCCGAATATTGACCGCATTGGTGTAGAGGGAACGATTTTCTCCCAAGGTTATGCCGCGAGTAGGGTGTGTAGCCCTTCGCGTGCAAGTATCATGACAGGTAAGTTTACTGCTAGACATGGTATTACCGACTGGATCGGTGCCAAAACGGGTGCCGCATGGAGAGAACATGGGAGGCATGATCAACTGCTTCCGGCAGAATATGTACGCGGTTTGCCTAAAGAGGACGTCTCTATTGCGGAGGCCTTTAAAAAACATGGGTATAAAACGTTTTTTTCAGGAAAGTGGCATTTAGGCGGTAAAGGCTCTTATCCTGAAGACCATGGTTTTGATATCAATAAAGGGGGTTGGGATAAAGGAAGCCCGATGGGCGGCTATTTTTCCCCTTGGAACAATCCAAAATTGGAAAACAGGAAAGACGGCGAAAACCTGACCATGCGATTGGCAGCAGAGACGGCAAGTTTCATTCAGCAACATAAAGACAGTATTTTTTTCGCCTTCCTATCTTTTTATGCCGTACATGGGCCCATACAGACCACTCAAGAAAAATGGAAGAAGTACCGAAATAAGGCTGAACGTCAGGGTATAGCGAAAGAAGGCTATAAAATGGAACGGGTATTGCCTATTCGACAGGTTCAGGACAACCCGATTTATGCGGGCCTTGTCGAAAGTATGGATGACGCCGTAGGTCTCGTACTTGATGCTCTTAGAAAATCTGGATTGGAAGAAAATACCATAATTGTCTTTACCTCCGATAATGGGGGAGTGGCTTCTGGAGATGCATTTTCAACTTCGAACCTGCCCCTTCGAGGGGGAAAAGGCTATCAATGGGAAGGTGGCATTCGTGAACCTTATTTTATTAAAGTTCCATGGATGAAAAACAGCAATATTGAAAGTGAATTTCCTGTAACGGGAACAGATTTTTATCCGACTTTATTAGACTTGGCTGAAATTGCAGCCATACCCGAACAGCATGTAGATGGGGTTAGTTTAAAGCCAATTCTTGAAGGAGAACAGATGAACGTGGTACGCCCATTATACTGGCATTATCCACATTATGGTAATCAAGGGGGCAATCCATCGTCTATAATTAGGGAAGGTAATTGGAAGCTCATTCACTATTGGGAAGATGGTAGTGAAGAACTTTATGATTTGTCTGCAGATATGGGGGAGGAAACTAACGTAATTAAAACAAATCGCCTAATTGCCGGTCAGTTGAGCGAAAAGTTGATGAAATGGCTCAATGAGGTCGGGGCCAAATTTCCCAGTACTGATGAGACGTATGATGCCAATGCTTCGGCCCGACGATATCAACATAATGTGGAAGAAAAATGGCCGGCATTAGAAACCCAGAGAAAAAAGTTTTTATCCGCCGATTTTAAACCTAATGAAGATTGGTGGGGAAGTAAAGCGACTGAAGACTAGGTATCGGTATTTTTTATCTGGGCAATCTTACTTTATTTTTTGAAAACTTGTTTATGAAGTCTATATCTCTACTTTCTATTCTATTGGTAATCTTTGTGGTTTCTTGTCAAACTAAGCCGAAAGCCAGTAGTAACTCAGAAACGGCACCAGACAGTCCCAACTTCGTATTTCTTTTTTCCGATGATCAAACTTTTGAGAGTATCAGTGCACTTGGTTTTGATGAGGTGCATACGCCAAACCTAGATCGTTTGGTGAAGAAGGGCACTTCTTTTACACATGCCTATAATATGGGAGGCTGGAATGGGGCTATCTGTGTGGCTAGCCGCGCCATGATAATTTCTGGACAATACATTTGGAATGCCCAAGAGAAAAGCGAGAAATGGGCAAAAGGCGATACGACGGCCCTTGACCAAACCTGGGGCAGATTATTAGAGAAACAGGGTTATGACACCTATATGACGGGAAAATGGCATGTTCGTGCGCCCGCCTACGAAATATTTAATGACGCAAGACATATTCGCCCCGGTATGCCCGGCGATAAAGGGGGAGAGCTCGGTGCCGCAATTAAAAAATGGAAAAAAGAATCGGGCGATATGAAAGATTGGAACGATTATATGCCCGTTGGTTATGGTCGCCCCACGGGTCCGGATGATATGGAGTGGTCGCCTACCGATACATTGCAAGGTGGTTTTTGGGAAGGTGGCACCCACTGGAGCGAAGTAGTGCGTAACGATGCCCTTGATTTTTTAGAAATGGCGAAACAAAAGGAAACCCCTTTCTTTATGTATTTGGCCTTTAATGCCACACATGATCCAAGACAGGCTCCGCAACGATTTTTAGACATGTATCCTTTAGAAGATATAAAAGTGCCTGAAAATTTCTTGCCTGAATACCCCTTTAAAGATGATATGGGCAATCCGCCAGGGCTAAGAGATGAAGCTTTGGCGCCTTTTCCTCGAACGGAATATGCCGTAAAAGTTCACCGTCAAGAGTATTATGCTCTTCTAAGTCATATGGATGAGCAAATCGGCAAAATTTTAGATGCTCTGGAGGCTAGCGGTAAGATGGATAACACCTATATATTTTTTGGGGCCGATCACGGACTTTCGGTGGGGCATCATGGCCTTATTGGCAAACAAAGCATGTTCGATCATAGTATACGAATTCCAATGATGGTGGTTGGTCCGAGAATACCAGAAGGTAAAGTTCTAAATCAAGATGTTTACTTACAAGATATTATGGCAACTACTTTAGAATTGGCAAATGTTGACAAGCCCGATTATGTACAGTTTAACAGCTTTTTGGATATTGTAGAAGGTCAAAAAACGGAAAGCCATTATGAAGATGGGGTTTATGGGGCGTATATGAACCTACAGCGTATGATTCGAAAAGACGGATTCAAGCTCTTGATCTATCCGAAGATTGGGAAGGTTCTTTTATTTGATATGGAAAATGACCCCAATGAAATGAATAATCTGGCCGATAAGCCCGAGTATGCTAAAAAAGTAGAATCACTTTTTGCAGATTTGTTAAAGCTTCAGAAAAAATATGACGACCCTTTATCCCTAGCTCAAATTCAACTATAATTGTAAACAACAATTGAGCTATGTTCAAATTCTTTTGTGCTCAAATCAATTAAAATTTCACGATTTTCTTGACTTGTAGATTACGTTAGATACCAAACCAGTGACAATTAATAGCATGCCCAGAAAACTCCATGCCGTATAAATTTCGCCTAGCCAGAGAAAACCTATAATTCCTGTAAATAATACTTCAAGATATTTCAAAGGTGCAACCAGATTATTGGCCGCAATCTGAAATGCCTTGGTCATGAAAAATTGTCCAACGAAACCGAAAATGCCCAAGATTAGAAGTAAGGTCCAATCCATTCCTTCAGGTGTTTGCCAATAGGGTATCGCCATGAGTCCGCCAAAAGCTGTTGCCGTGAACATGAAATAATTGATAATTATCAACGGATGGTCCTTTTGCCCGATTTTACTTATCGAAATGTAAACGAGTCCACTCAAAACAGCAGCTCCCATAATTAGGGCCAAACCAATGTTGCTTACATTGGTGTCGAATCCTTTGAGTATTAAAACTCCGGTAAAGGAAATTAGAAAGAACAACCACTGCGGAAGCCTGATTTTCTCCTTTAGAAAATAAATGGCAAAAATTGCCGAAAAAATAGGGGCGAGGTACCTTAATGAAACTGCCGTAGCCGCTGAGAGATATTTCATCGATGCGAAAAATAAGGTCATAGATGAGGTGCCCGTAATCGCTCTTATGATCAGCAACTTTTTTTCATTGCCAAAAATTTTAAGTTTTAGGCGATAGATAAGAATCATTGTAATGATAAAGGAACCTAAGCCTCTAAAGAAAACAATTTGATAAACATTGTAACCTATCAATTGCTTCACCATGGTGTTCATTAATGTAAAGGCAAGAGCGCCCAAGGTCATATAGACCAAAACTTTTCGTAGTATCATAAAAAAGCTGGGGAAAGAGAATTATTATAATCCATAAAATGCAAAAAAAAACATCCAACCCTATTTCACGGGTTGGATGTCTGAATCTTAGGTAAAACCTTTAAACGACTAAACCCTTGGCAAATCTCCTTCACCTTTGAGAGGTAGTTCAGATTCTCCCATCAAATAAGTATCTACGTGATAAGCCGCTTGGCGACCTTCAGAAATTGCCCATACAATAAGTGATTGACCTCTACGCTGATCACCGGCTGCAAATACTCCAGGAACATTTGTCCTATAATCGCTCTCGGTGGCCTTGATATTACTTCTGGCGTCGGCTTCTAAACCTAACTGTTCTGCAATGGTCATCTCAGATCCGGTAAAACCTAAAGCTAGAAGTGCCAATTCACATTTCCATTCTTTTTCGGTTCCTTCGACCTCTTTTAAAACCATGGCTTTACCCGGTTCTCTAACCCATTCTACCTCTGAGGTTATCAACCCTGTTAAGTTACCATCTTCATCACCCACGAACCTCTTGGTCGAGATACTAAAAAAGCGCTCGGCACCTTCTTTGTGTGACGAACTAGTTCTTAGCCTCATGGGCCAAAACGGCCATGGCTGACCTTTTGGGCGGTCAGCTGTAGCCATAGGCATAATCTCAAAATTTGACACTGATGTAGCGCCATGTCTAATAGATGTGCCGATACAATCGGAACCGGTATCGCCTCCACCGATAACAACTACATCTTTACCGGTAGCCATAATTTCGTTTTCAAAATCTTTTACGCCATCTACCCTACGGTTGTTCTGTGGTAAAAAATCCATGGCCTGAACAACACCTTTTAGGTCGGCACCTTCAATAGGTAGGCTTCTTCTAACGGTAGCGCCTCCGCAAAGAACGATAGCATCAAAATCATTTTTTAGGTCCTCGCCTTTAATATCCTTTCCGACATGAACACCACATTTAAACTCAATGCCCTCGTCTTCTAAAACCTTTAGCCTTCGGTCGATAATGCTCTTTTCCATTTTAAAATCAGGAATGCCGTATCGAAGTAATCCACCTGGCTTTTCATCACGTTCGAACACGGTCACGGTATGCCCTGCTCTGTTCAACTGCTGCGCTGCGGCAAGGCCAGAAGGCCCCGAGCCTACTACGGCCACCTTTTTTCCCGTTCGGGTTTCTGGTGGGCGAGCTACTATCCAACCCTTTTCAAAAGCGGTTTCCGCAATATTCTTTTCTATATTTTCTATGGTAACCGGGTCTTCATTGATGCCTAGTACACAAGCTTCTTCGCAAGGTGCGGGGCATAACCTACCGGTAAATTCCGGAAAGTTGTTCGTTGAGTGCAGTATCTCAGAAGCTTTGTCCCATTTGGCTTTATAGACCGCATCGTTAAAATCAGGTATAAGGTTACCCAAGGGGCAACCACTGTGGCAAAAAGGGATACCGCAATCCATACATCGCGCGCCCTGGTTTTTCAGCTCTTTTTCCTCAAGGGGTTGTGTAAACTCTTTATAATGTTTGATACGTTCCTCAACGGGAGCGTAGGCTTCTATTTTTCTATCGAATTCCAAAAATCCTGTAATCTTTCCCATTTCTCGATTTTATATCGTTTCTAATTTTTCTTTCTCCAAGCGAATCAATGCTTGCTTGTACTCCTCTGGCAATACTTTTACGAACTGTGGAAGACAGGTTTCCCATTTTTCAAGTATTCTCTGCGCCAACGGACTCAAGGTCGAGTTGTAGTGACTTTCAATCAAATCTTTAAGTTGCTTGATGTCATTGTCCTCAGTTACATCCAATAGATTTAGCGCTTCGTTGTTACACTTTTTTCTAAAGGTCTTTTTCTCGTCGAAAATGAAGGCGATACCACCACTCATTCCCGCACCGAAATTTCTTCCGACTTCACCAAGAATAACAGCTACACCACCGGTCATGTATTCACAACCGTGGTCGCCAATACCTTCAACAACAGCTTTAGCCCCTGAATTTCGTACACAGAAACGTTCGCCGGCCTTACCGTTGATATAAGCCCTGCCGGCCGTTGCGCCATAAAGGGTTACGTTGCCTGTAATAACATTATCTTCTGGTACAATGGTCGAACCATCTGGCACTTTTATCACGAGTTTGGCGCCTGAAAGCCCTTTACCCAAATAATCGTTGGTATTACCATTAACTGTCATGGTCAAACCTCTAGTGGCAAATGCGCCAAAACTCTGACCTGCCGAGCCTGTAAAGTTCAATTTTAGAGTGTTTATCGGTAAACCTTGCGCACCATAAACTTTAGAAATTTCATTGCTTATAATGGCACCTACGGCTCTATCGGTATTCGTAATCGGGAAATCAAGTGTTAATTTCTCTTTACGGAACAAAGACGGGTTTGCCTTGGCGATAATATCAAACTCTATTGAGTTTTTGATATCATGGTCTTGACTCTGGGTGTTGTAGAACTTGGTTCCTGCAGGAACGTCTACTTGATAAAGAATTGGGGTCAAATCAATTCCGGCAGCCTTGTAATGGTCTATAGCTTGTTTTCTATCCAGTTTTTGAACTTGCCCGACCATTTCGTTGACGGTACGGAAACCTAACTGAGCCATTATTTCCCTCAATTCTTGTGCTACAAAATACATGTAGTTAACCACGTGCTCCGGTTTGCCCGTGAATTTCTTTCTAAGTTCAGGATTTTGAGTAGCAATACCTACAGGGCAGGTGTTAAGGTGACAAACACGCATCATAATACAACCTGAGGCCACAAGCGGAGCCGTTGCAAAACCGAATTCTTCGGCGCCTAGCAAACAAGCTATGGCAACATCACGGCCGGTTTTTAACTGCCCGTCACATTCTAGTACGATACGGTTACGAAGGTCGTTCATGACCAAGGTCTGTTGTGCTTCGGCGATACCAAGCTCCCAAGGCAGCCCGGCATGTTTTAAAGAGGTAAGAGGCGATGCACCTGTACCGCCATCGAAACCGGAAATTAGAACAACATCGGCCTTTGCTTTAGAAACACCTGCAGCTACTGTGCCGACACCTACTTCTGATACCAATTTTACGTTCACCCTTGCTTCACGGTTAGCCGATTTTAAATCGTATATCAATTGAGATAAATCTTCAATCGAATAGATATCGTGATGGGGTGGCGGTGAAATCAAACCTACATAAGGGGTAGAATTTCTAGTCTTTGCAATAGATGGATTAACTTTTGGGCCAGGTAATTGACCACCTTCACCAGGTTTGGCACCTTGTGCCATTTTAATTTGAATCTCTTGGGCATTGGTCAAGTAGTCGGAAGTTACCCCGAAACGACCGGAAGCAACTTGCTTTATAGCACTGTTTCGCCAGTCACCTGTTGCATTTTTATAAAAACGTTCCGCGTCTTCACCACCTTCGCCAGAATTACTTTTTCCACCGATACGGTTCATGGCAATTGCCAAGTTCTCATGAGCTTCTTTACTGATAGACCCATAAGACATAGCACCCGTTTTGAATCGTTTTACAATTTCTGTCCATGACTCTACTTCCTCCAAAGGAATTGGGTCATAGTTAGAGAATTCGAACAATCCACGAATAGTCATAAGACTTTTTGACTGTTCATTGACCATCTGTGAAAACTCTTTGTAAGTTTCTGGTTCGTTACCTCGAACCGCTTTTTGAAGTTTAGCCACTGAAAGTGGATTGAACATATGCTTTTCACCTTCTCTTCTCCAGCGGTACTCTCCACCAATTTCTAGGTCAAGAGAAGCTGCCACCTCTTTTTTGGAAAATGCTTTCTTGTGCCTTTTGGCGACCTCTTTTTCAATTTCGTAAAGACCTATACCTTGAATACGGGTTGGTGTGTTCGGAAAGTACTTTTCTACGACTTTGGTATTGATACCGATACATTCGAACAATTGTGAGCCTCTATAGGAGTTCAAGGTCGAGATACCGATTTTGTTCATTACTTTTAAGATACCCTTACCGATAGCCTTGTTGTAATTTTTAACAGCCTCTTCAAAGGTATATTCGGTAATATCGTGTTCTTCGATTTGCTCTCCGATAATTTCATTTACCAAATATGGGTTAATGGCACTGGCACCGAAACCGAAAAGTAAACAGAAGTGATGAACTTCTCTTGGCTCTGCCGATTCGATAATGATGCTCATTTTATTTCTTTTGCCTAAGCGTTGAAGACCGCTATTTACAAAAGAACAGGCTAAAAGGGCGGGGACCGGAGCTTCTTTTTCATTGACATTTCTATCGGAAAGAATAAGAATGTTTGCGCCTTGGTCTACTGCTTTTGAAGCCTGGTTTAAAATAGACTCCAGTGCATCTTCAAGACCATTTAGACCTTTTTCTATATCATACAAGGTCGAAATTGAAACCACTTTGTAATCAGGACTGGCATCGTAATTTTTGATTTTATCCAAATCTTCTTTGGATATCACCGGATTCTGAATTTTCAACTTTCTACAATGAAGTTCAGAAAAGTCGAATATGTTATGGTCGCTACCTAAGGTTAAACTAATATCGGTAATCAGTTCTTCTCGTATACCGTCAAGAGGTGGGTTCGTCACCTGGGCGAACAGTTGCTTAAAATAATTATAAATCAGCTGAGGGCGCTGTGAAAGCACTGCTATTGGCGTATCGGAACCCATCGAACCGATTGGTTCCTTGGCATTTTTCCCCATGGGGAGAATAATGGTGTTAATGTCTTCTAGGGTATAACCAAAAACGGATTTCCGCTTTTCTAGGGAGGTTTCCCCTAAAAACAATGGACAATCATTATAAGGGATGTCCTTTAAATGAACCAGATTTTTATCTAACCACTCTTGATACGGAAGCTTTTTAGCAATATTTTCTTTAATCTCTTCATCGTTGATAATACGACCTTCTTCCATGTTCACCAAGAACATCTTGCCCGGTTCCAATCGACCGTGAAACTCAACATTTTCCGGAGCGATATCAACCACCCCTGTTTCAGACGACATTACTACGTAACCATCTTTAGTTACTGAGTATCGAGATGGTCTTAGACCGTTACGGTCAAGTACGGCACCAATATAATTTCCATCGGTAAATGGAATAGAAGCTGGTCCGTCCCAAGGTTCCATCATACAAGAGTGATATTCGTAGAAAGCTCTTTTGGCTTCTGACATATCAGGGTTTTTCTCCCAGGCCTCCGGTACTAAAATCATCATTACCTCAGGTAATGACCGCCCGGTCATCAATAGAAGTTCTACAACCATATCCATAGTTGCCGAGTCAGATTTGCCGGGTAATATTATAGGTAGTATCTCTTTGATATCATCGCCAAATAGATCGCTTTTCAATAACTCTTCACGAGAACGCATGCGGGTCACGTTACCACGTAAGGTGTTGATTTCACCATTATGGCACATGTACCTAAAAGGTTGTGCTAGATCCCAAGTTGGGAAGGTGTTGGTCGAGAACCGTTGGTGCACCAAAGACAACCGGGTAACTACACGTGGATCCATCAAATCTTTATAATAAAGACTGATGTCTTTCGGCATCAAAAGACCTTTGAATATGATAATATTGGTAGATAAACTCGGAAGGTAGAAAAACTTGCTTTCTGAAAGTTTTGACTTTATGATGGAATGCTCGGTTACTTTTCGGGCGACATAAAGTTTCAAATTGAAATTGAACTCCTCTTGCTCATCATTTTCTTTGCCGATAAATACTTGTTTTACGAATGGCTCTGTTTCCATAGCAATTCGCCCAGGTATTGAACGGTTTACAGGTACATCTCTCCAGCCAAGAAGATTAAGACCTTGGTTTTTTATGTTTTTCTCAAATTCAGAAATACAAAAATCTCGTTGGTTATCTTTTTGTGGCAAGAAAACGTTGCTCACTGCATACTCTCCCGGTTCTGGAAGATCAAACTCGCAAACGTCTTTAAAGAAGTTATGGGGTATATCAATAAGTATTCCTGCTCCATCACCCGTCTTTCCATCGGCACTTACCGCTCCACGGTGTTCTAGTTTATGCAATATCTCCAACGCTTTATGGATGATATCGTTTGACTTTTTGCCCTTGAGACTACAGATGAATCCCGCTCCGCAGTTATCATGTTCAAATTCCGGTAGGTACAACCCTTGTTTCTTCAACGTCATATATTATCGTATTTCCTCAAAAATAACTTTTTTGATGCATTATTTATAGTGTTTCCGAGACAATCGGATAAAAATTCAGCGTTTTTAATAAAATGTTAAAATATGTTTAAATATGGATTATGAGGCCCTGAAAATTATCAGAATGACAAATTTAGGGCATAGTTTAATCTTTATGAGGTTTTTGTAGGGTCTAATATTCTATCTGGGCATTTTTGTAACAAAAAATATAATTTGAGAAGGGGTGTGAAACAAAAAATACAAAAACGCTATCAGTGCACCCCTAAAATTTTAGGGGTGTACTTTTAGATAGCCTTTTCGTGGCTTTCATTTTTGTAAAATACTTCTGGAAATTACGATTTTTTGAATCTCGGAAGTGCCTTCGTATATCTGCGTTATTTTTGCATCTCGCATTAATCTTTCGACATGGTAGTCTTTTACAAAACCATTTCCGCCGTGTATTTGAACTGCTTCGACTGTAGTCTCCATGGCGACCTTAGAAGCGTATAATTTGGCCATTGCACTTGAAAGATCGTAATTTTTTCCATTGTCTTTTTCCCATGCCGACTTGTAAACTAGGTTTCTTGCCGCTTCTATTTGGGTATGCATATCGGCTAATTTGAAGGCGATAGCTTGGTGATTGGCAATTTCAGTGCCAAAAGCTTTTCGCTCTTTTGAGTATTTTAAAGCGAGTTCATAAGCTCCGGCGGCTATTCCCAAAGCTTGTGCCGCAATGCCTATTCTGCCTCCAGATAGAGTTTTCATTGCAAACTTGAAGCCAAAACCGTCTTCACCGATACGGTTTTCTTTGGGTACTTTGACATCATTAAAATTGAGGGAGTGGGTGTCACTTCCCCTAATACCCAATTTGTTTTCTTTGGGTCCTATCTCGAATCCGTCCATCCCTTTTTCGACAATTAGGGCATTGATGCCTTTATGGCCCTTTTCTCTATTGGTCTGGGCAATTACTAAATATATATCTGCAGTACCACCATTTGTAATCCAGTTTTTGGTTCCGTTTAAGATGTAATGGTCACCCTGGTCAATAGCGGTGGTTTTTTGGGATGTGGCATCGCTTCCCGCTTCAGGTTCAGATAGGCAAAAGGCGCCGATAACCTCACCAGAAGCGAGTCGGCTCAAATATTTTTGTTTTTGTTCTTCGTTGCCGAATGCTTCAAGGCCCCAACAGACCAAAGAGTTGTTTACAGAAACAACTACCGAAGCCGAAGCATCGACTTTTGAAAGTTCTTCCATGGCAATAACATATGAAAGCGTATCCATGCCGCTTCCATTATATTTGGTGTCGGTCATCATGCCTAGAAAACCGAGTTCTCCCAGTTTTTTGACTTGCTCATGCGGAAAAGTTTGGTTTTCGTCTCTTTCGATGACTCCTGGTAGTAGCTCGTTCTTCGCAAAATCACGGGCGGCTTGTTGAATCATTATGTGCTCTTCGGAAAGTGAAAAATCCATGCTTCTTATTGTTTTTTAAGGGGTTAAGAAATAAGTTGATTGGTGGGTGGTTGGGCTCGTATTGCGGTACGGTTCTGAAAGATACATTTTTTTTAACTGTTGACTAGAAATGGGTTGAAACCGATTGCAAATTTTTATATTTGTCGGACATCCGTAAAAAATTGATTAAAAAATAAAATTATGAGACAGCACTAACCCCCGTGGGGGCCAAAAAAACAAAAATTTTCTATTTAAGAATTACAGTAGCTGTGTTATTAATTTTAAATCAATTCAATGAAAGAATTACTTCATACTTACGAGAATAAAGCTCCCGAAATTGTCTTCAACTGGAAAGACTCTGAAACGGATGCTGAAGGGTGGACGGTCATTAATTCTCTGCGCGGCGGAGCTGCAGGAGGAGGAACCCGAATGAGGGAAGGACTCGATATGAACGAGGTGCTTTCTTTGGCAAAAACCATGGAAGTTAAATTTACCGTCTCGGGCCCGCCAATCGGTGGGGCGAAATCTGGAATCAATTTTGACCCGAACGACCCGAGAAAAAAAGGAGTGCTAGAACGCTGGTATCACGCCGTGTCCCCTCTGTTAAAAAGTTATTATGGTACAGGGGGTGACCTGAACGTAGATGAAATTCACGAAGTTATTCCCATAACCGAAGATGCCGGGGTATGGCACCCTCAAGAAGGGGTTTTTAACGGGCACTTTAAGCCGACCGAAGCCGATAAGATTAATCGAATCGGTCAGTTGCGCCTTGGTGTAATTAAGCCACTTGAGCATTCAGAATATTCGCCCGATACTTCAAGAAAGTTTACGGTTGCCGATATGATAACCGGTTTTGGTGTAGCTGAAGCCGTTCGCCACTATTATGATGTTTATGGTGGTGATGTTGAAGGTAAACGAGCAGTCGTTCAGGGTTTCGGCAATGTCGGTGCCGCTGCAGCCTATTACTTGGCGCAAATGGGGGCTAAGGTTGTGGGTATAATCGATAGGGCTGGTGGTATTATAAAAGAAGAAGGTTTCAGTTTTGAAGAAATTAAGACCTTGTTTTTGAATAAAAAAGGAAACACCTTGGTGGCAGATGCCGATCAATTGATTTCATTTGAAGAGATTAATGAAAGAATATGGAAATTGCCTACCGAGATATTTGCGCCCTGCGCAGCTTCTCGTTTAATTCAAAAAGAGCAAATAAGTCGTATGATCGAATCCGGGCTAGAGATTATTTCATGCGGTGCCAATGTGCCGTTTGCCGATAAAGAAATTTTCTTTGGACCTATTATGGAGTATGCCGATGGCAAAGTCAGTTTAATCCCTGATTTTATTTCGAATTGTGGTATGGCCCGTGTATTTGCCTACTTCATGGAAAAAAGGGTAGCGATGGATGATGAGATGATTTTTAACGATACCAGCCTTACGATTAAGAAGGCAATTTTGAATATCTTTAGCCAAAATTCATCACCAAAAAATATAAGCCGAAAGGCCTTTGAGATTGCACTAAAACAACTAATATAAACCAAAATAGAGAATGGAGACAATTATTATCATTGTATTTGTAGTGGGTTATCTGGCGATAACCATGGAGCATAACATAAAAATCGACAAGCTGATTCCGGCATTGGCCATGATGGCTATATTATGGGCAATAATTGCATTGTCACATATGGATGTTTTTGAGGTCAACACGGCACTCAAAGAACTCGAACCTACACATATAGATGAAATCTTATTACACCATTTAGGAAAGACCGCAGAGATATTGGTCTTTTTGCTGGGTGCGATGACTATTGTTGAAATCATCGATTATTTTGATGGTTTCGCTACCATTAAGGGGTACATTAAGACAAAGAGTAAAAGAAAGTTACTGTGGTTATTTGCGGTCTTAGCCTTTATTCTATCGGCCATCATCGATAACTTAACAGCTACAATTGTTTTGGTTACCATTTTACAAAAGGTAATTAAAGAACGTGATACAAGGTTGTGGTTTACAGGTCTTGTAATTATTGCGGCCAATGCTGGTGGTGCATGGTCTCCGATAGGTGATGTTACTACTACTATGTTGTGGATAGGAAATAAAGTGACCGCGCCCCTATTGGTAGAGCATGTGTTGATACCTTCTATCGTATGTATGGTAGTTCCTGTATTTGTGGCTAGTAGGTTTAAGGCTTTTAGCGGTAATATTGTTTCAGATGTTGATGATATGGACGAGCCAAAATCAAAATTTGGCTCAACTATGCTGTATTTGGGGTTAGGGGCAATTGTATTTGTGCCTTTCTTTAAGACGATTACGCATTTGCCTCCTTACGTCGGTATGATGTTGTCATTGGCAGTGGTCGCCACTTTTGCGGAAATATATAGTAATTCTAAGTTCAGTATTTCAGCTGTTGATGGAGAAGGACATGACACTACCGGTCACCATTCTCCTGTTCATGCTTCACTGTCTAAAATTGAATTGCCAAGTATCTTGTTTTTCTTAGGTATATTATTGGCCGTAGCGGCTTTAGAGTCTTTAGGTATGTTGTTTCATTTTGCAGAAAGTTTAGAGAGTAACTTGCCGATGATGGGTACGGAATCTAAAGGTGAACTGGTGTCTGATTTAGTGGTGCTTATTTTAGGTGTAGGTTCTGCCGTTATTGATAATGTACCATTGGTCGCGGCAAGTATGGGTATGTTTTCTGTACCGGTAGATGATCCTGTTTGGCACTTTATAGCATATTCTGCAGGTACTGGTGGTAGTATGTTGATTATCGGTTCTGCGGCAGGAGTTGTGGCCATGGGAATGGAAAAAATCGATTTTTTCTGGTACCTTAAAAAAATTGCATGGCTCGCATTCATCGGTTTTATTAGCGGTGCCGTCGTTTTTGTATTAATTAGAAATTTTGTACTACACGGATAATTTAATCGATAAAATACCGTTATAGAGGCAACTGTAATACCTAAGAATTCATATGATGTTATTTCAAGATATGGCACAGGATCCCGCAATCGGTGATGCTGTGTCAGAGGAGAAGACGCTTTCGGTAATAGATTTGATCTTTAACGGAGGAACGGGAAGTGTGCTTATCATCACGGTTCTGTTCGTGCTATTGTTTGTGGCCCTTTATATCTATTTTGAGCGATTGTTCGCAATTAAAGCGGCATCGAAAATAGATAAGAATTTCATGAACCAGATTAGAGACCATGTAACGAACGGTAAGTTAGATGCCGCAAAGCTGCTTTGCGCACAAACCGATTCGCCGGTCGCTCGATTGACCGAAAAGGGAGTTTCGAGAATCGGTAAACCTTTGGACGATATCAATACTGCTATTGAAAATGCGGGTACGTTAGAGGTTTATAAGTTAGAGAAGAACGTTAGTATTTTGGCCACGGTAGCAGGTGCGGCCCCTATGATTGGTTTCTTGGGTACGGTAATTGGTATGATTTTAGCATTTCATGAAATGGCTAGCAGTGGCGGTCAGGCCGAAATGGGTTCTTTGGCTTCCGGTATCTATACAGCAATGACAACCACAGTGGCCGGTCTTATCGTTGGTATTATAGCCTATATAGGCTATAACCATTTGGTGAATCGTACCGATAAGGTGGTACACAAGATGGAGGCCAATGCCGTGGAGTTCTTAGATTTATTGAACGAACCTCTATAATTTTATCAAATGAAATTAAAAGGTAGAAACAAGGTCAGTCCTGATTTTAGTATGTCGTCAATGACAGATATCGTATTTCTCTTATTGATATTCTTCATGCTGACGGCGAACTCACCGAATGCACTTGATCTGTTATTGCCTAAAGCAAAAGGTAAGTCGACGAACACACAAAATGTATCTGTTAGTATTGATAAAAATTTGCAATACTTTGTCAATAACGAACGGATAAACGGAGAATACATTGAAATTGAACTAAAAAAAGCACTTGAAGGACAAGATAAACCCACTATTATTTTAAGGGCGGAAGAAAACGTTGCCATAAAAGAGGCTGTAAACGTTATGGATATCGCCAACCGAAATAATTATAAGGTAATCTTGGCCGTGCGGCCCAATTAATGTCATTTTTAGACACGAGACACAAGAAAAAATCTTTCACACTTACAACTTTTCTGCTAAGTGTGCTTCTCCTTGTATTATTCTATATAGGGCTTACCTACATGGATCCGCCCGAAGAGAATGGTATCTCCGTTAACTTCGGTACTACTGATTTTGGTAGCGGTAATGTTCAGCCAAAAGAGAAAATTCGTTCCGAACCTTTAGATACTCCCCCTGTTGAACCCACAGAGCAAGAAGAGGTAGTGGAAGAAGAAGTTGTTGAGGAAGTTGCTGAAGAGGTTCCAGAGCAAGAAGTTGCAGAAGTAGCCCCTGCGGAAAAGGTGTTGACTCAAGAAAATGAAGAATCGATCAAAATAAAGAAAGCGCAAGAAGCGAAGCGCAAAGCGGAAGAAGCAGAGCGAATTGCTAAAAAGAAAGCGCAGGATGCTGAGGAGAGAAAAAAGGCCGAAGCTGAGAGAATAGCTCGTGAGAAGAAACAGGCGCAAGAAAAGGCACGCAAAGAGCAGGAGGCCAAAAAGAAAAAGCTTGATGAGCTCATAGGCGGAATCAGTAAATCTGATGGCAACGCTTCCGGTAGCGAAGGTGATGATAACCGTGCAGGTGATAAAGGTCAGCCTGATGGTGATCCCTATGCCACTAGTTATTATGGGAGTCCAGGTTCTGGAAGTGGCACAGGTGGCTACGGACTGAACGGACGTTCTTTGGTGAGTAAAGGGCAGGTAAAGCAAGATTGTAATGAAGAAGGTAGGGTAGTCGTCAAAATTATAGTCGATCGAAATGGCAATGTGGTTTCGGCAACCCCAGGCGTAAAGGGTACTACCAGTAATAGCCCTTGTTTACTTGACCCTGCAAAGAAAACTGCCTTTAAGCATAAGTGGAATTTAGATTCCAATGCACCTAGCCAGCAAGTAGGTTTTGTCGTGGTAAACTTCAAATTGGGAGAGTGACCTATAAGGAAACTTTAGATTGGATGTTTAAACAGCTTCCAATGTATCAACAACAAGGTGCCAAGGCATATAAAGCCAAATTAGATGGCATAGTTAAATTCACCGACCATCTAGACAATCCGCATAAAAAATTTAAGAGTATTCATGTAGCTGGTACCAACGGAAAGGGTTCTAGCAGTCATATGCTGGCTTCTATTCTTCAAGAGGCGGGTTATAAGGTGGGACTCTATACCTCACCTCATTTAAAAGACTTTCGTGAGCGTATTAGAATTAACGGTCGACCTGTACCTGAACATTTTGTGGTTAGTTTTATTCAAGACAATCATGCCTTTTTCGATGAAAATCATCTGTCTTTTTTTGAAATGACCGTAGGAATGGCTTTTGCGTATTTTTCAGGTGAGAGTGTTGATATTGCAATTGTAGAAGTTGGGTTGGGCGGTCGCTTAGATTCTACGAACATTATAACCCCTGAAGTATCACTGATTACGAACATCGGCATGGACCATACTGATATGCTTGGTGACACTCTTGAGAAGATTGCTTATGAAAAAGGCGGAATTATTAAGGAAAATGTTCCTGTTGTTATTAGTGAATATCAGAAAGAGATAGCATCCGTTTTTGAATCTATAGCGGGGGAGAAGAATGCTCCGTTAGTATTTGCAGACCAAAAGAAGATTGAAGAATATCAAACCTCTCTTTTAGGGGCTTACCAAAATACGAATATTAAGGGTGTCGTAACCACGATATTGAGCTTGAAAGGCTTCGATGTTGAAGAAAACCACATACAATCAGGTTTGAACAAGGTTGTGGAGAATACTGGCTTAATGGGGAGGTGGCAACAATTACGGACTGAGCCACAGGTTATTTGCGATACTGCACACAACAAAGAGGGTTTGTCTTTGGTGATAGAGCAAATACTTAAACAGGATTATCAAAGCTTACATATCGTTTTAGGGTTCGTCAAGGGGAAAAACTTAGATGATATTCTGCCATTGTTCCCTAAAGAAGCTACATATTACTTTTGTAAACCTAATTTAGAACGGGGCCTAGATGCTCAGGTTTTAAAAGAAGCAGCAGAAGGATTTGAGTTAAAGGGAAAATCTTTTTTTTCAGTGTTTGAAGCGTATCATTCAGCCTTGGATAATTCTAAACCTATTGATTTTGTGTTCGTTGGAGGAAGCAATTTTACAGTAGCGGAAATCCTTTAAAATTTATTTATTTTTTTCTTTGGGAGAAGATAAAAGAATTCTATATTTGCACACCTTTTCGGGCAATTAGCTCAGTTGGTTCAGAGCACCTCGTTTACACCGAGGGGGTCGGGGGTTCGAATCCCTCATTGCCCACTTATAATAATCCTAATAGTTTGTTTTTCAACCTGTTAGGATTTTTTATTTTCATTTTTGTATGATAAATGTACGATTGATAAATAAGGACCTTATTTCTAATCTTCTTAAGAATAAAAAAGTTTTGTTTGAAGGTTCATTTTCTGCACTTATTACATCCTAAGGTAGGAAATTAAAAAAGATTTGTTTTCGGGTTCATTAGCTGCATTTTCTACATTCAAGAGGGGGGGATGGGTGTCTCCGAGACGTACGCCGGCCTATTTAATTGATTGTATTATAGTGAATAGCCTAAAAGAATATGGAATTTTGATTTGAATTAGGATTCGAGCCGCCGTTCTTTTTATAAACTGGTTTACCATTTTCTATAATTATATCTCGATGTTTTTCTTCTGAAAGTAAAATAGTATTTCCCCCGTCATTCTTATATATTACGCTATAAAATATAGGATTGGTTTTAATATTTAAGGCTGATAAATGTTGTCTTGTGGAGAAATTATCTGAATTAACGGTGATAGAAAAATGCATTTCATTATCATAGTTTGATAAATCTAAAAGAACTAAGCCTTGTCCGCTGCTGTACTCTATGTTGTCAAATTCAATTCTTAGCACATTAGAATTGTTTTCAAAAACTTTTTTTTCAAAGCGTTTATATACATTAAATCTCTCCCTTTTAGTATTTGGTACCGGCCTACCAGTAACACGTATTCTAACATTTTTCATTCGATATTTTCTATCTAGTTCGATGTTTCGGGTTACAAATTCTAATTGTGCTGTACCTGCTGTAAAAGCTATTTCAAATTTTAGGTATGTGTCTCCTCCAATAGCTTTATTCATCATTTCACTAAGGTTATTACTTGCCTTATTTACTAATTCAATATTTTTTTCAGCCAGTTTGTTTAAGTCATTTTGAGCATCAATTAAATTATTTGTTTTATCTGTTAAAGTGCCTGTACTTTGAAGGTTCTCATCGACTAGTTTTTGGGTTTTTGACCCTATTTTTTCAACTCTTTTTTGAGTTTGAGATATTTCATCATTAAGACTTTTAAGGTTCGATAGGGTCGATTTTATTTCATTATCTATTTCTTGAATTTTATCAAGTTTTATTATTGACTTACTTCGGAAGGAAGTTGTCAAGTAACCTCCTATTATAACCCCAAGAATGGTGAATGCTAATGCCAAAACAGGAAGAGCTGGTTCGATTAATTTAAAGAATGCATCTATATATTTCATTTAATCAGTTATATGAGTTATTCGTAGTTTTCGCAATGAAAAGTCAAGAAATGGCTTATTTGATTTGAAAATTATCGATAGAATATAATTTAATAATTTGTTTATTATGCATCCTACTTATGTTAGTAATTATAATTCTATGTTATCAAGATATTTATCTAGTTTTTCTCCTTGCTTAAATACATGTTTACATAGAATAGTATTGTGCATCGGATCAAGCTCTATCTCAACAAAGAAATCGTATAGGCCGTACAGGGAAAACGAACAATCGATACTTTTAAAGTTTTCTAGAAATTTACCGTTATCCCAAAGCTCATTCCATTGACTTTCTTCAGATAACATCAAATATTCATATAGACCCATTTAGTATTCTATTGTTAGCTCTTGGTAATCCACTTTTTTGTTAATATCCGGTCTGTCTCCCTCACCTCTTTTATAAAGGTCTTTACTGATAGGATAGGCATTTATCTCATTATCTTTCAAATCATCATTTATGACGCTGTGAACATCCTTCTCTGTGAGATTGTCGGAGAGCCAAACATCAATGTCTTCGTCCTGGAGAATTACGGGCCGTCTATTCTTTTTATTGTGAATTTTAGCGAACATTGGAGAGGCTTCTTTTGTTAGGATTGTAAACGTTACCATTTTGTCAGGGGTGACAGCATAAATCCCTGCCAAATTGAAAAATGGCCCATTTTCAGGTTCAAAGTAAAACGGGATTTTAAAATCCTTCCCGTTCTTCTTGGCTGTGTGGGGTTCATAAAACCCATTGACGGGAATTATGCAACGCCTAGTTAATGCGCTTTTCTTATAATTGTTGGACTCAAATAGTTTTTCTGATTTAGCATTGAGCCCGGACCCATAGCGGATTGTTTCTTTATAATACTCTGCCGGATCTACACCACTTTTATAGTGTGGTATAAGGCCCCACATGATTGGTATCATGTTTTTATTTTTCTCCTGGGGTATAATCCACATTAAAGGATGTGTAAATCCGTGAGCGTGATTATAAGTCAGTTCTTTGCCGGTCTCAAGATCGCCTCTGATAGATTGTATCTTATAGTGATCCTCTAGTTTTTTGGCCTTGTCCACTATTCTAGTTGAATAACACATACTGAAATTGGTTTTCCTCTAATTTATTCAATCCGTTAAAATTTTGAAAGATAATATTCAAATTTATAAATTTGGAATAAAGCCAAAAATAAGGAATAAATCCAAATGACGAATCCTGAATATTTTCCGTTAACTAATGAGCAACTTAATGAAATAATTAAAGATGCTACTCTTAATTCAATTGGGTATCTTCAAGTGACTAATTTTGGGGGGTATTATGCTAGAGTTGAAAAAGGAGTTTATACGGTCGAAAAGAATGGGCATATTGAGCAAATACATAAGAATAGAAAAGCTCTAAATGAAATATTTAAAAAATTAATTTACCGCTACCAAAATTTTGAGAGAAAAGGGTTTGCATACAATTTCAATAGGGGAGAATGGAGGCGACATAAATTGAAAACATAATCTCTAAAAATGGAATCTTCCCCCTATCCTGAATTATTTTAAATCCTTCTTTTTTATTTCTTCCATGAAAGAGTCATTTTCTTGGCCTAAGGGCATTAAAACATGATACCAAACACAATTAAGATTATAGCGAATTATTCTATACCATTTTGGGTACTTTCTTTTCTGCATTTTTTAATTGTCTTTATTTTCAATAGTTTTTCAACTATTCATTGTTTCTTTTAGTCTTGAATGCTTATCTCAAATTGGAGAAAGGATTTCTAAAGATTTTAAATTAATGGAAATTGACGACTAAATCTGTTTTTTGCCGATGCTCATTATGTTAAAACTCAAATAATTGTAAGAAAATACTATATTCATATCAATTAATCAACCAAACCAAAAATTTATGAATAAAATAAAGGAATGTCCAAAATGCAAAAAGGATAATCTTATTGATCATATTCATTGTTGTCAATGTGGAAAGAAGATAGTCGCAAATAAGTACAAACCGGGAACATTTAAGTCAATACTACATTTTGTGGGTGAGATGATTAAGAAATTGTGGAAGGGAGTGCTTAACAATTTGTATTTAATCCTTTTATCAGTAAGTATTTTGTATTTTTTATGTTACACTATTTTCATTTTCAATGACGAATTCTTGCCAAGTTGGGAAAAGAAAGTTTTTTGGTTAAATTTTTTCAAGGATATAGCGCTTTTAATATTTACTGCTGGAATATTTACTGCGTCATTAAAGTATTTGCAATATATCAGGGTGTTCGAAACTGAATTCGAGAGAATATTACTTTCAGATAAATTTAGCGGAAAAGTAAAAGATAGTGTTGAATCCATTACTTTTTCGGAAGATTTTTTACTTAAACAATCTAATTTAAGTGAGATTTGGGAAACTGTAACTCTCAGTAAGTATAAGCAGCAATTTCCAAATCTCTATGCTGAATTAAAGAAGAATATTAATAATACATTCTTTGTTAATAATAACATTTCTTATTACTATAAACATACAAAAAAGAAATATGATATTAAAGTAGTTTCGGGTTACAAAATACATATTATGGAAACAACTATTTTATCAATTGTAAGACCAAGTACAGATGAATTTGAGTGGGATTTTAAAACGTCAATTTTAGAGGGGCATAGTGAAAATGAAAAATATCCGGAAATCTGTATAGAGTCTCTTTCTGAGTGTGGCATGATTTTTGACCCTGAGAAAAATATTGAAGTTGAGGTGAAGAATGAAAATTTAATTAAAGAGTGTAAATTAAAATTATCCGGACATAAGGTTTATAATATAAAAAGGGTTTTAAAATTCACTCAAGATATTGACAAGGACAGAGAATGGGTCATCGGTTCTGATCGTATTATGGATCATTTAGATGTTCATGTAAAATATTCGGAGGATTTGAACGTTATATTCAGTAAGTCAAACAAGGCAAAATTTATCAAAGAAGAGTTACAAGAACCAAATCAAATTTCATATATTAGCCAAGAATTGATGTTGCCTGGAGAAAAGTTCAAACTTTTCTTTTTAAAAGTTTAACAGTACTAAGTGTAACTATGTAGGGCTTTGTACGTATATTATAATAATAATATATACATTTAGGAAATTAGCAAATCAATAAATCACTAAAACAATTAGATATGTGCAGCAATCGTAATTTAGTAAAAGACGTTCGTAATTTGGTAAAAGACGGAGGCGTATGGGAAGGATAATGTTTATTTCTTCCTAGTAGAAAGCTAACTGCACCTCCAATGAGGTGCATTTTTTATTTTATGGATTCCGATAATATATGTTTACGTGGTAAGTTTAGGGATATACATCCTTTAATAAAGATTTCCCCTTTATGAATGCAAAATGAAAACATATTTGATTCGGATGTGCTTCATATTTTTGAGATATTTTAATTTCAAATTTTAAAGCCCCCTTGGGTAACCAGTCCAAGGAGGCAAGCAAACACGAGCCTAATCGTATATTAATTTTTCAGAGGCAATAGGTTTATCATAAGACCTCTAATGTCCTCTGCTGCATTCTTGCCTAAGTTTACACCTCCGACGCCGATTTCATTTAGCATTTTATCAAAGTAGGGCAATGACTCTTTGTTCACATCCTTTAAACCGAAATAGGTATCGGAGCAATTCAATAAGAGTTTTTTGGTTCGACTCCTATAAAGTGGAATTTCAAGCTCGTCCACTATTCCCAAAAGAAAATTGGCAAATTCTATTTTAGACTGTCTTGCGCTTGTACTTGGCTTAAATAGCTCTCCCTCTTCAATTGCTTTCTTAGTGAATGTATATAAGATATCTTTTGCGCTCTTCATCTTTTCCATCTCCCATTTGTATTTTCGGGCTTGTTCCTTTAGCATTTCTAAAAGGGTTGAGCCATTTGGTGGGGTTCCGTTCTTATCATTCAGTTTATGAGCTACTTTCGACCATTCAAAAATGGTTTTAGCAACGCCTTCCAGGTCAATGTCTTTAATAATTACACTTCCGCCGTCGTATATCGCCAATAAATTACCTTCTTTGGAATTTGAGAAATAAATGTTGTTTTCTATAGCTGAATTAAAACTAGCTTTCCCAATTGCCCTTTCAAGCTGTGGTTTTTGCCAATTAGGGTTGAAATCTGATTTAGGTAGATTTTTAGTTAAATAGGCTACTACCTTTTTAGCTCGTTCCCTCCTTATTTTTTCTCGATCTCTTTCTGTTTTTTCCGCTTGATTTGACGCTATGACTTTTGATTTTCCGCTCTTTGATTTAGGTTTCAGGATAGTCTTCTTAGAAGCTTCATAACGTTCTTTCGGGTTTAAACTTCTCAAATGGCTTATTATTTGCTTTTGGCTAAACGATTTATTTGTGCTTCCTATATCACTCTTGTGTCTCCGTGATTTAGGTTTTAAAACAATCATTTTGGATGCCTCCCTACTTTCTTCGTGGCCCATGCCGGTAAGGGCTTTGATAAACTTGTTTTGATTCATTGTTTTGAGTTTTTGCTCGGTATTCATAATTGATAAATATTAGGGTTTATAATTTTTTTTAGTGGTTGGCCCAAGTTTCTAATTCAGACCTTAATTTCTCGGTGTTGGTTCCATTGGCATTTTCTAATTTCGATAAGAGTTTTTTGTATCTCTTGGTTAGTTTTCCGTTGTAGAATTTTCGGAAATACTTTTTATTTAGTTCCTCATGTATATAATCAGACTCAATGTAGTCTCCGTATGTTTGATCCATCTTTCGCCATTTCTGAGACCTTATTTGGCATCGGTAAAGACTTCCTTTTAAAACTGATCTATGGACAAATCTTCCTTGTATGAAAATCAGCTTTCTTGCAATGGCCCCGGAAATCGGACATATAAAACTGTAGATTATAGCTCCGGGGCACATATTCGATTCTCTTGGACTCAGTCGGATTATTTCGGTCATTTTGTGCCCTTCATAATGATATTGGAAAACTAAGGCCGGCCTATCCTTCATAGCGGCCACAACTTTAACTTTTAGATCATTTCCGTCATTTAGGAGAAGTGTAAATTCTCCTAAATTGAAATTGCCTTTTTTATAAAAACCGGCTCTCTTGAACATTCCTGCCGAAATATTTGGCATCTCATCAACTACTGTTGGTAATTTAGTTTTTTGCCCCATATCAATTTTTTAAATATAAATCCGCTATGTCCTCTCCTAGTTCTAGATTGCTGTTTTCCAGTTTGGTTGAAACTGAAAATTTCACTCCTAGACCTGACATTTTTAAAGCTTTCCCTTTCCAATCGTTATACTCTCCTTTGTCCGGGAATAGAATTACATTTCTATTCTTTAAACACTTTAAGAGTTCAGGCTTTAAATTTTGTTTTGCCCCCGTGGCAAGCCATAAAGCTGAAGGACTGAGTATGGCCATAATCAAAGCTGTTTTTTCAGACTCCACAAGGCAAACAGGGCTTTCGTAATCTTGACTTAACAGATGTTGACCAAATAAACATTGTGAAAGCCTGAAGTCTTTCGCATTGATTGCATTGTGTACCCAATTAATTCTAGGATATGGCTTTTTTATTCGCTTCCCGGTCTGAGGGTCATAGTTCATAATCTTGCCGCCGTGTACCTTCTCATCTTTGTCGATTTGCCAAAAAACTGTAGAGTTGGGCCAATAGTGGTTGCAACCGGTCAATAAATAATCCAAGCATACTTTTTTGACCTGGGGCTTGGAAAAGTGGCTTTCTAAGAATATTGTAAGATTGTCCTTAACAGTTTGTTGGATAAACATTTTGTCAATAAGTTCCAAACTGTGAAAGCTTGGTAGGGTTTCTTCAGTTTTCCTAAGTTCAATCAACTCCGATATTTGAGTATTTTCATTAAAATATTTTACGGACTCACTTTGTGGTGTAATGTTCTTTTGATCTAATAACCATGCGGATATATAGCAGGTATTATTTGGTGAAATTTCCAATACCTGTGATTTTGGTACTATTAAGATCGAGCCTAATCTATCCGTTATTTTGTATGCTCTTGCACTTATACTACTTAGGGATAAGTACTCAAGACAATAAGCTTTTTTGCCCTGTGGAGGTGTGGAATGATAGCCACAAGCACTTTCTCGATCACAACGCCCATATTTACGGCCTAGGTAATTTCCCGACCCTGAATCTACATACCGTACAAGTCTTTTTTTTCCGCAACTAGGACAGGGGAATTTTTTTGGGCCGGGGTCTAATCTAAATCTAAAATTCATTTCCTTGATTCTCTTGGTTTGCCATTGCTACATTTCCTAAACTCATTCGCTTTGTGAAAATCCCGTGGTGATTGAGACGTTTCATAAAGTTTGATTTGCTAACCGGCCTTAGTCCGTCCTCTGCGCAATAGTTCCTATATCTTTGATATATTTCGCTGATTTTGATCGTATTGGTGGGGGAGGGTATATAGTTGTATTCGTCAATGTATTGCTTTACGGAATCCGATTGCCTCTCATAATCACTACGAGCATTTTCGATAGCGGCACATTTAGTGAAGTTCTTCTGTTTTAGTAAACGGTTGAGTCCTTCTAAAATCCAGTTAAATACACCGCTTAATTCATTATCAATAATTTTCTTCGAAATTCCTTTGTCTTGCTTGTGTTCAGGAATGGTAACATTGAAGTGAATAATCAAAAATCTGCGAAAAAAAGCGTTGGTATGTTCTACATCCCTCGGAAGGTCGTTACAATTAAATATTAGCTTAGCATAATCTTCAATTATAAAAGGTTCCCCATAAGGTAAGCGTGCCTCAATTGGCTCCCCGGATGCAATTTGCTTAAAGGTGTCGACCTCGAGCTTTCCATTAATCTCGGAAGCGTAATTAACTAGCTTGTTTGCTATTTTCGCCCTATGATATCCTTTATCGTCTGTAAGTGATTGAAGGGAATAATTAGAGATATTACTTCTTCCAAGCAAAGCGTTGATAATTTCAAAGAAGACGCTTTTACCATTGGCTCCATTTCCATATAGGATGAGCATTTTCTCAAGTTTTAGAACCTTGGGTCGAGTGAAAATATATCCGGCATACTCGGCAAGAACTTTTTGTTTATCCTTTTCAGGCAGAACTTCGTCTAAATATTTATGAAATAAGGGGGCTTTTGCATCAGGGTCATATTTAAACGGTAATTGATGAGTGATAAAATCCTCTTGATTACAACTTCTTAATCTTTGACCATTGGTGTCAATCTCGAATGTGCCGTTTACAAGATTTATTAAGACTTGGTCCGGGTTTTCGGGTGGAGTAGGGAGGTAAGCCTCGCACATAAATTGTTTAAATAGCTCATCCTTAAATGAATGGATTTTTGCTTTGAATTTTTCAACACCCATTTTAAGTGCTGCCTTACCTAAAAAGTGCTGAAATTGCTCTTTGTTTATTTCGTTCCAAAAATTCCCGTTATAGACATAAATAAAACCATTTCTTTTGCAAAGACCCCATTGTTTGGCCTTGGCAATTTTTAGCAATTGTTCAACTGTAATAATTAAGAAGTGATTTCTACTTATTTTAAAGCTTTGTAACCTCTTCTGTAGCTTTTCAAATTCCTTGAGGTCTTCCTTGTTGTCTTGGTTGATTGAACCATCAGGTTTAATAACCAGTGGTTTTAATACTTCTATTTCGGTGATGATTTCTTTGCTTTCGGGATATGCTAGGAGTAAGAAGTCAATTAAGGATATGTTTTTAAGTAGTTCGTTTAAAACCCTATCCGGTGTAATAGTAATTGAATCGGCCTCGTGTTGAGGTAATTCTTCAGTTTCGTGTAATAGGTCTGTAATAGGCTCGTTCATAGTTTTACATCGGTTTTAAGCTTTGTAGTAATTCATTTTTTTTATAATACCTTCGGGCACCAATTGCATAAGCGGAAATTCTGCCGCTTTTTGTCCAATGGTATAAAGTGGATTGATCTATTTTTAAGAGTTTACTAGCTTCATCTCTTGTCAGAAGTTCATCCTCATCTGTTGAAGACTTATTCTTTGATTCTGCTTTCAATTTGAGGGAGACGGCCTCTGCGATAGTCTCCACTAACTTGTCAATTTTCTCAGTACTAAAAATTACATTGTCCATTTTATTCGGCCATTTTGGTTAGTATTCGAGACTTCAAAAAGAAAAGCCTTCGTCCGATTCTCGTATAGGGGATTTCATTATTTCTAACCCAATTAGATAGTGTCCCTTCACTTACCCCTAACAGTTCTATAACCTCAGATCGATCTAGTACTTTCTCATCGCTTTGAGCTAGTTTTAATTCGACCTTTAATCTGTCGATCATTTCCTGTTTTTTCTCTAGCTCTAAGGCTAGATTAGATTTGGTTTTTAAGGTTTCATTCTGAGCTGCATAGAATATTTTTACTATATGGTTCAGTCGTTCAAAATTCTTTAAAGGCCCCTCCCTCTCTATTTTAAAATTATTTAAGCTTATAAGGTTGTCTAACCTAGGATGAGAGATGTAGTCATCTCCATAAACATCAAATAGTAAGCCTGCTAGGTTTATTTGTGTTTCACCGTAATCTAGCCCTAAATCATTTCCGGTCAGATGCTTATATCTTTTGTTAATATGTTGAGGCCCGTACTCCGGTCTGTTTTGATTCCAATGCACTATTATAAAGCCTTGACTTTGTAATCTCTGTATCTCGTTTGTACAAGCTTTAATAGCTTTACTTTCTGTATACCTAGAATTATCAAACTCAAATGATAGGTATTCATCTGTAAGATAATTGTACAGGTAAAGAGCAAGTACTACATCGGATAACTCTCCGAAATTATTCCGGTCATAGTGTACGACTATCAAATTTTTATTCACTTTCTTTAAAACTTCCATTTGTCCTTTTTTTAATTAACTAATTGCTTCTACTTACATATCGGATTTTGAATTAAATAAATTCAAGTACTTGTTTTGACTTGTTATATGATTATATATCTCATTGCATCTATTTTGAAGTTGAAGCAAAGAGACGTTAAAACCGAAGACAATGAAAGCCCGGTTATTGTGAGTTGTTTGATGATTTGAATTA
The DNA here is from genome assembly GCA_002813285.1 of Flavobacteriaceae bacterium MAR_2009_75. Taxonomy (NCBI): domain Bacteria; kingdom Pseudomonadati; phylum Bacteroidota; class Flavobacteriia; order Flavobacteriales; family Flavobacteriaceae; species Flavobacteriaceae bacterium MAR_2009_75. The sequence continues at coordinate 1,129,430 of PHTZ01000001.1, read as the reverse complement.
GATATTTGGGTACAAAAAAACCCCGGCTTAAATGGCCAGGGTTTAAAAACTATAGAGGGTTTTTTGTGTTAGATTATTCAATATTGTAAATAGACATAATTTCATCTTTGAAAATGGCTTTACATTCAAAAGGTAAATTCAATCCTACCGCAGCAGTGTTAACTAAGTCCTCGATCATAATTCTTTTGAGTTCTCTCAGTTTCTCGGTTCTTTCGTTTCCGGATATCCTTTCAATCTTTTTAATGTCAGATTTAAATGATTTAAGGAATGCAAATGCTTGGTTAATGGATTCTCTCTCTGAGTTGTTGAATGATGGGATGGTGTTGTTTTTGGATTTAGTGTGATTCATAACTTACTGGTTTTTAGTTAATAATATTTTAGTCAATGTAATAAATGCACGAAATGATGTTTCAAACAAAACTTTATTTTTTATAGAACCTCAAAAAGGTCTGCTATTTCAAGAGCGAGATCTTTATTTGATTTTCCTATGTAATCAAGGAATATTGACTCTGTGCTATGGCCTGAGATATACATTAAAAAGTTGGTTGGTATTATACCGTAATAATTGGTGCAAAAACTTCTCCGGCCAATATGACTTGAGACTAATTCCCACTTGGGAAACATACCTTCAATTGCCCTGAATTTACCCTTCTTGCTTTCCGGGTCTAGGTTTACTTTTTTCTTACCTTTTATCTTTTTAAATAGCTTAGCCTCTTGACACACCTCTTTTATATATTCGTTGTATCGTTGGTCGGATAATGGTCTAGGAAAATTTCCTTCTCTCTTTTCTAAGACTTCTTTTACTTCAGGCAGTACGGGTATAGTCATAAGCTTCTGAGTTTTTTTCTGTTTAAACTCAAGCAATAGTTTTCCCTTCTCTTCTCTTAGCATTTCTGAGGTAAATCTCAAGAAGTCGCTAACTCTCTGACCTGTATAACAGGATATAAGAAGCCAATCCCTAGCATTTTCTTGATATTCATGTTCAAGTGGAGCATTCTTTATCTTGTCTAATTCCTCAAAGCTGAGGTAGGGGCCTCTTATTGATTCCTTTTTCAGTTTAAGGTTTATTAGTTCGTTATGAGTGTCAAGTCCTTTAACCTTAGCAAATTTGCAAAGGGTCTTTATATAGCCTAATTCTCTTTGAGTAGTCGCTTTAGAATAACCCTGAGACTCATAGTAGTCAACAAATTCCTTTTTGAAACTGTCTCCTATTTCTCTAATCATTATGGTTGAGCCTAGATAACTCTCAAGTCGCTCCATTTTATGCTTAACTACATTCAGCTTTCTCTTTGAAGTAACGGAAATCTCTCTCTCCCTCTCCGCTATATAATAATCAAAGAAGCCTATTAGGTCCTGAGGTATTTTTTGAATGGATTGATTTGGTTGGTAGAATTTGTCAACTGTATTTTGAAGCCATTTTTTACCTACGGCAATCTTTTGAGCTTTTTCAAATTCAGTCAGTACAAAACTTTCTAAACTACTCAACTCTGATTTAATTTCTCTTTGAAGATTGATTATGTCAATATCCTTTGACCTTCTGTTGTGTTGGTTGTTCCAATACTTACTTGAAACCTTGGTTTTTGTCTTGGCTCCAATGGTAAAATCCTTATATCCTTTAGGAAGCGTTTTATCTTGCGCTCTATATAGAAGTCTCAAATTTAAAAAAGCCTCAGGTCTAGTTGAGCGATAAAGAAAGTTGATAGTTGCCATTGAAAATGTATTATTTTTGTACGATAGAATACAAATATATACAATCTAATTCAATCTATATCAATTGCTTTTTTAAAATTAAATCATTATAAGTAATTGAAAAATAAAGTATTACATAAGTATTATTAATGTTTTCAGAGGTTGTGAAATTGTATTTGGTGGTTCCCTCATTGCCCACCGAAAAAAACCGAACAATCTTGTTCGGTTTTTTGTTTTTATACTCCCCGCATTAATTTGCTTTTAAACTCTATTAAGCTTAATGGGGTAGGTTTTTCCAGAGTTCCATTGTGGTACATATAGATTGCCATCATTGTCTACTAGAACGTCATGGGGGTTTTTAAATGTCTTGCCATCATACGTTGGCTCTTTCAAGGTTCCATTGGTGTATGTCGGAGCATTTCCACCAGGTAATGATACTATTTTATTGTTCTTGTCAAGAACCGCTATCATGCCATCATAACTGTCCCATGACTTAGTAATTATTACAGCAAAGTAAATGTTCTCGCCATGAATTACAGGTCTGCAAATAGAACAGCCAGGTAGCTTGATCGTTTCTATATGGTCGCCTTTCAAAGTAAATCTTTTGAATTCTTGGCTTGCACGTGATGTAATCAACAGGGTAGGGTTATTCTTGTCTCTAGAGTCTAATGTAATGCCGTGACAGCAATTGAATGACGAGTCGCCCTCGCCTTTGCCACCGAAGTGGCCTAAATAGTTTCCTTTGGCATCGTAATGAATGATGAAATTCTCCCCATATCCATCGGCTATATAAAAATCACCATTGGGCATAATAGCTGTTTCCGTAGGTTTAAATTGTTCATCGCTGATGTAGTCTTCAACCTCTTTAGGCCTGCCTAATTGCATAATAATCTTACCATCAATGGTCGTTTTGGTTACCTTATGCGTGTCTGGGTCAGTTATAAAAAGAAATTGATCTCTGTCTTCCCCGGAAATCGAAAGGCCATGCGCACCTGGAAATTCAGTTCCCCAAGAATCCAGTACTTTTCCAGACTTATCATAGATTATAATATTATCATTATTGGATCCTGTTGTGGTCATCAAAATACGGCCATTACTATCCATCACCATTTCATGGCAATCGTTCACCGGTATTTTTGATGGGTCTTGAACTCCCCATTTTTGATCCACCCTATAGGTGAAATCACCGTGGCCTACAGTAAGGTTGGGTTCACTATTTTCAATGATGCCAAAAGTTGTACTTGGTATTACCATACTTGCACTTGCTGCTATTGTAGTTTTCTTTATGAAATCTCTTCTTTTATAATTTTCTTCCATTTTAAGGCTTATTCCAATTGATTATGTTTACCACTTATGAAAAATAGTTCTGTTCAACGACCTATTTATGTAGTGCTTCTAAAATTACGGTATTTTTATAAGTATTGATTAAACATCTTGAATTTGACAAGTCTCAGAATTATAGGTAAGCAGTATTATTTTTAAGAAAATACAGCAAAGGGAGAGCGGTCTTCCCTTTTTGAGTTTCTCAAATCAGAAATAAGTTTTACCTTTGCCCAGCTTTTTAATGGGTTATTAGCTCAGTTGGTTTAGAGCGCTGCCTTGACAGGGCAGAGGTCACTGGTTCGAATCCAGTATAACCCACCATTGTTTCTAGATTAAATCTAGAATTCTTTCCAAAGCCATACCTCTAGAACCTTTGATGAGAACAAGGCTTTCTTCTTGCAGGGGGTTTTCTTTCAAATAAGCTGATAATAGATCGAACGATTCAAATTTTTCTATCGAACCATTCGAGCGAGCAAAGTTCTCGCCCGTTAGAAAAGTATGTTGAATATTTAGGTTTGAAACTAGGTTTGCAATACTCTGATGCTCTTCAGCTGCCGTTTCACCCAATTCAAACATATCGCCTAAGAAAGCAACCTTATTCTTGCCGTTCATTTGATTAAAATTCTCCAAGGCGGCCTTCATACTTGTTGGGTTGGCATTATAGGCATCTAAAATTATGCGATGGCCGTTCTTCTCTATAACCTGAGATCGATTGTTATCGGGTACATAATTTTCAATCGCTGATTTAATATCGGCCAACGGAATATTAAAGTATTTGCCCATAAGAACTGCAGCTGCACAATTGGTGAAATTATAGTTTCCGATAAGCTGAGATTCTATTTCGACATCTTCTGCTTTTAATCTTACGAACGGATTGGCGTCTAAAAATTCTATTTGGTAGTATTCATGGTTCTCGGTACTGAAACCGTATTTCTTTATATAATCTCCTAATTTATCAACTTGTACAGGGTCGTCTGCATTCATAAAGATTGGCTTATCATTATGGGCAAGATGGTCGTAAAGTTCACTTTTACCCTTGATAATACCTTGCTCGCTTCCGAAGCCTTCTAGATGGGCCTTGCCGAAGTTGGTGATATAACCAAAATCAGGTTGTGCCAAACTACATAGAAATTCAATTTCTTTCATGTGGTTTGCACCCATTTCGACTACGGCCAGTTCAGTGTCTGGTTGAATGGAAAGTAGTGTCAAAGGCACGCCGATATGGTTGTTCAGGTTGCCTTTGGTTGCTATGGTGTTATATTTTTTAGAGAGTACGGCATTAATTAATTCTTTGGTAGTAGTTTTTCCGTTACTTCCGGTAAGTGAGATGATTTTGGCTTTTGAATAATTCCTATGGAAAGTCGCCAGTTCTTGTAATGACCTTAGCACATCTTCAACCAAAATATATTTTTCTGATAGAGCATACTTTTTTTCATCTATTATTGCCAAAGCAGCTCCTTTGTTTAAAGCTTCGGAGGCATAGGTATTCCCATTGAAATTATCACCTTTTAAAGCGAAGAAAATACAGTTGTTGGTGATTTTTCTGGTGTCTGTACAGACTACGGGATATTCTAAAAAATGTTGATGCAATTGCGCTATTTCCATAGAAGTAAAAATATAAAAAAAGTCTCGGCATAATAACCGAGACTTTTTACAATTTTATGTTAGGCGAAGTTTATCTTACCTTCTTGCCTCTTGGAGTTTTGTTCTTGGTTTTAGATTTTGAACCTACCCTTGACATTGCACATCGGAATCCGATATTATCGGTAGCCATATACTGAGGCATATACCTTCTTTGGGCAGGGTCTAACCAATATGCCCTATCTCGCCAAGAACCGCCTTTATAAACACGAACCTCATCGTTGATCAAACTGGTTCTGTTGTTCGACTTGTCATATTGACGAACTAAATCACCTACGGAGTCGCGCTCTACTTTATGTTTTGGGGCGTTGTACATTTTTAGGTTGGCATCTTCCTCATCATCTTCCTCACTAAACCTGTCGAAGAATCTAGAAGACCCTGGATCGCCATCTCTATAACCTCTATTGTCACTAGAAGAGAAGTTTGTTCTTAAATATGTTTCTTCTTCACCTACTGGCACCATTGCAATCTCGCCTGGAAGGTTTACGGCAACAATTTTACCTGTAGGAAGTGTATCATAAACAATCGAATCTCTAAGTACGTTTACTTTACCATCTTCACCTATAGCTGTTTTCATATAGATGTTACCACGGTAGTAGTTGAAATCACTAACTTCATCGTCAACTATAGGGCGATATACATCTGCAACCCACTCGGCTACGTTACCGGCCATATCGTAAAGACCTAAATCGTTAGGCTTGTAAGACATTACCTGAGCTGTAATATCGGCACCATCGTCTGACCAACCTGCGATTCCGCCATAGTCACCTTTTCCTTGTTTAAAGTTGGCCAATTGATCACCTCTACCTACACGTTGTCCGTTACGGGTGTAATCTCCTTCCCATGGGTATTTTTTTCTACCTCTATAGTTATTGTATTCTCTAGTTCCTTGGTTCGCTTGAGCGGCGTATTCCCATTCTGTTTCGGTAGGTAGCCTGTATTCGGGCATAATAACACCACTGCTTCTTTTAGCATACGTATTTACACTGTCTTTCTTTTGCTTGCCTTGTAAAGAGTCAATCTGACCGTTGTAAACAGATTCTGGTCTGTTTAAATAGGCTTCTGTGCTGAATGTACCGGCAACTTCACCCGTTGCAGCTTGGTACTTGGCATCTTTGGCCAAATAACCTTCGCGCTCTAACATAACTTCGTTTACACGATCGGTTCGCCATTCTGCGAATTGCGTAGCTTGAACCCAATTAACCCCTACAACCGGATACTCAGCGTAAGCCGGATGGCGTAAGTAGTTGTTCGTCATGGTTTCGTTAAAGCCTAATCTGTTTCTCCATACCAAAGTGTCCGGCAATGCACCTTTATAAATATTAGTGTATTTCGGATTTTCTGGAGGATAAACACTTTTCAAATAATCAAGATATTCTAAATACATTACATTGGTCACCTCGGTCTCGTCCATATAAAAAGACTGTACGTGTTGTGATGTAGGGGTGTTGTTCCAATCATGCATAACGTCGTCCTGAACTTTACCTTTTGTAAAAGTTCCTCCTTCAACGAATACTAGACCAGGAGCGGTTTCTTGCTCTTTAAAGTCGGTATTATATTGAAAACCACCTTCTTTGGAGTTTATTTTCCATCCTGTGGCTCGCGACACGTCTTTGGATGATCCGGAATTTTTACAGCTGGTAACCGTAAAACCTCCTGCAACCACTGCACAAGAAAGTACAACTTTGATAAACTGTTTTTTCATAATTAGGACTTGAGTTCAAATGGTCCGCCTACTTATAAAGCGTAGTTGGAAATTTGTATTTTGATTAATTATTAGCCTCGCTTTCGGCATATAAAACGATGATTTGCTCATAATATTTTATAGCCTAAAAAAATATTTTACCTCATTCGGCACGCACTTCTATAGCGAGTGAAAGGCGCTACTAAAAACCATAACGGAACAAATAGGGTTATAGTATAGGGGCGGGCATTTCTTTTGCCAGGTAATTAAGGCGTCAATTAACCCGCTTATAAGAAGCAAAAATACCTATAAATGTGTCGATACGGTTCTATTTGATGTGAATCATACTAAAATCAAAAAAAATAAAGATTTTGATATAAGATTATCGTTAAAAGACCGTTTACATGTAATACAGCTAATATATTTTTACATTCACCCTCGATTTATAATATTTGACCGACTTAAATTAGACCTTTAAAGATGAAAAAATTATCAATTCTTTTTTTGCTGGTATTCATTTGCGAATTATCGGCGCAAGAGGCCAGTGATCGAGTGATTACAACTGCGGTTCCTTTTCTTAATATCGCTGCTGATGCAAGGGCCGCCGGTATGGGGGATATGGGGGTTGCTACATCTACCGATGCTTTTTCACAACAATGGAACCCTGCCAAGTTCGCTTTTGCCGAACGTCAAATGGGTGTCGGGCTAGGTTATACTCCTTACTTAAGTAATACAGTTTCTGGTATCGGTTTATTGAACGCCAGTTATTTCAATAAAATTACTGAGCAAAGTGCTTTCGCGGTTGGTCTACGATATTTTACCTTAGGTGAAATTGAACTTCGTCAATCTTTTGATGATGCCGGCACGATTGTTAAGCCTAACGAATTTTCGCTCGATGGTTCATATTCCCTCAAGTTGAGCCCTACTTTCTCTATGGCTGTAGGTGGGCGATATATTAGATCTAACCTCAAGTTTCAGTCAGATGCAAATGTTGATTCTAAGCCGGGCAGTACTTTTGCTGTTGACGTTGCCGGTTTTTATCGTTCACGTGAAATAGCTTACAATAGTTTTGATGGGCGATGGAGGGGTGGTTTCAATATTTCTAATTTAGGGGGCAAGATTGCTTATGATGAGAACGGACAGCAAAACTTTATTCCGGCTAATTTAAGATTAGGTCTTGGCTTTGACTTTATTATAGATCAAGATAATACCATTGGGTTAACAACTGAATTTAACAAGTTATTGGTGCCGACTCCACAAGATTTTGATGGAGATGGTGATTTAGATGCTGCAGATAACGATGAATACCAAGATATCGGGTTTTTGAGCGGAGTGTTCAAATCTTTTGGTGATGCTCCCGATGGTTTTAGCGAAGAACTAAAAGAAATGACTTGGGCATTAGGTGCCGAATATGTTTATCAAGATTCATTCATGTTTCGTACAGGCTATTTTAATGAGAGCGATGTAAAAGGGTTTAGAAAGTATTTCACGCTTGGTGCCGGTTTTAAGTTCAAGTCGGCACAAATAGACTTGTCGTATTTGTTCTCTACTTCACAAATTGTGAATCCTGTAGAAAATACCCTGCGTTTTTCTCTGACATTTAATTTAGGGGATGAGTATTATAACGACTAAACTATTTTTTAAATTATAAGCAAAGACCTGCATTGCGCGGGTTTTTGTATTTTGAACCCTTGTGATCCATTTATGAAAAAGGAAAAAATCGAGTTTGAGTTAACTATTTTTGATGGTTTTGATGAACTCTCGGATGATAGTAAATATCTCATGAACCAGGCTGTGGAAGCTCGTAGAAATGCCTATGCGCCTTATTCTAAATTTCAAGTAGGTGCTGCCGTGTTGTTAGAGAATGATGAAATCATAATTGGCAACAATCAAGAGAATGCATCTTACCCTTCGGGGTTGTGTGCCGAAAGGGTAGCCATGTTTTATGCCGGAGCCAAATACCCTGGGGTGGTCATCAAGTCTGTAGCTATTACCGCAACTTCCAAAAACTATCAAGTTCAAACTGCCGCTGCACCATGTGGAAATTGTCGACAAGCGATGTCAGAATATGAGGTGAAGCAAAAATCACCTATTAAGGTTCTTTTAATGGGGGAGAGCGGACCTGTATACCAGTGTGACTCTATTGCAGATATACTACCTTTGGGTTTTGATAGCTCTTATTTGTAGACGTAAATAAACTTCTAAGAAAATTACTTCCGGTTGATTTTCGTTTTCTTTGAGACATCATCCCTCTAGATTATTTATTATTGGCTGTCAACGATATTTCTATCTCAGAAAGAAAGAGTAAAAGAAGTTTTCACTCCGCATTTAAATTCTATGTAACCTTTTACCTCAATTTTTTTCAGCTAATAATTTAATATGTATTTTTGCTCCTCTTGTTCGGTCCGGTTCGCAGTCGAACCTTCAAGATGTATAGGAATCCTAATTAAATAGCATCAATGAAAAAAATTACCAAAGAAGTATATCTCAAGTGGTATGAAGATATGTTGTTTTGGCGCAAGTTCGAAGATAAACTGGCCCAAGTATACATTCAACAAAAGGTTAGAGGTTTTTTGCACTTATATAATGGTCAAGAGGCTGTGTTGGCGGGTGCTTTGCATGCCATGGATCTCACCAAAGACCGTATGATAACCGCATATAGAAACCATGTGCAGCCGATAGGTATGGGTGTGGATCCCAAAGCGGTTATGGCTGAGCTTTACGGCAAAGTAACCGGTACCTCTAAAGGTATGGGAGGTTCTATGCATATATTTTCAAAAGAACATCGTTTTCATGGTGGGCACGGTATAGTTGGGGGCCAGATTCCTCTAGGTGCCGGTATGGCGTTTGGAGATAAGTACTTTGGAAGGGATAACGTAACCCTTTGTTATATGGGTGACGGTGCCGTAAGACAAGGTTCTTTTCATGAGGCTATGAACTTGGCTATGCTGTGGCAACTTCCGGTGGTATTTATTTGTGAGAATAATGGCTATGCGATGGGTACTTCTGTGGCTAGAACATCACATTCTACTGAAATCTGGAAATTAGGTTTAGGCTACGAAATGCCTTGCGGACCTGTTGATGGAATGAACCCCGAGACTGTAGCTCAAGAAATGAGTAAAGCGATCGAAAGAGCTCGAAGTGGTGGTGGTCCAACATTTTTAGAGATGAAGACTTACCGTTATAGAGGGCATTCAATGTCTGATGCACAACATTATAGGACCAAGGAAGAAGTAAAGGAATATCAAAAGATAGACCCGATTACCCAAGTTCTTGACGTCATAAAAGAAAATAACTACGCGACCGACGAGGAAATCAAGAAGATTGATGACGATGTGAAAAAGCGCGTGGCCGAGTGCGAAAAATTTGCAGATGAGTCAGAGTACCCACCTGTACAGCAATTGTACGATATGGTCTATGAGCAAGAGGATTTTCCGTTTGTACAACATAAATAATTAGGTAAATGGCAGAGATAATAAGCATGCCCCGATTGAGCGATACCATGGAAGAAGGTACCGTGGCAAAATGGCTAAAGAGTGTTGGCGATAAAGTTGAAGAAGGAGATATATTAGCAGAAATCGAAACCGATAAGGCTACGATGGAGTTTGAATCTTTTTACGAAGGTACTTTACTTCATATCGGTATTGAGGAAGGTGATGGTGCTCCCGTAGACTCCCTTTTAGCTATTATTGGTGAAGAGGGTGAAGACATATCAAGCTTGCTGAACGGCGAAAGTAAATCATCAACGGAAGAAGATGATTCTGATTCTGAAGAAAAAGAAGAGGAAACATCGAGCGAAGCCGAAGGTGAATCTGCAGATGATTCGGAAGAAGCTGCTGAAGTGCCTGAGGGAGTTGAAATCATAAAGATGCCCCGATTGAGCGATACCATGGAAGAAGGTACGGTAGCTTCTTGGTTGAAAAGCGTTGGTGATGAGGTTGAGGAAGGAGATATTCTTGCCGAAATCGAAACCGATAAGGCTACGATGGAGTTTGAATCGTTCTATTCCGGAACTTTATTACATATCGGTATACAAGAAGGGGAGTCATCACCTGTTGATGCGGTTCTTGCTGTAATCGGACCAAAAGGAACCGATGTCGATGCTGTTTTGAATAGTAAACCTTCTTCGGGCAAGAAGAAAGCTTCGTCGCAAGAACCTAAAAAAGAAGCCCCGGACGATAAGAAGAAGGTTGATGAAAGTTCGCCTGCAACAAATGATGGAAAGCGAATATTTGCATCTCCATTGGCCAAGAAAATTGCGGCAGATAAGGGTATAGATTTATCCTCCGTTTCCGGTACTGGTGATAATGGTAGAATTGTCAAAAAAGATATCGAGAATTATACGCCTTCAGAAAAGAAGGAAGCACCAAAAAGTACAGATAGTGCTGCAACGGCCAAGGCTGCAGCTCCGGTAATTCTGCCTGTTGGTGAAGAGGGCAGTGAAGAGGTGAAGAATTCTCAGATGCGCAAGGTTATAGCTAAGCGTCTTTCAGAGTCTAAGTTTACGGCACCTCATTATTATTTGACTATTGAAGTTGATATGAGCAATGCCATGGCTTCCAGAAAACAAATCAATGAATTGCCCGATACCAAGGTTTCATTTAACGATATGGTAGTAAAAGCATGTGCGATGGCCTTGAAAAAACATCCACAAGTGAACACTACCTGGAACGGTGATACCACTCGATATAATCAACATGTTCATGTAGGTGTGGCAGTTGCCGTTGATGAAGGTCTTGTGGTTCCTGTACTGAAATTTACCGATCAAATGAACCTGACCCAAATAGGGGCATCGGTTAAAGATTTGGCAGGTAGGGCACGAAATAAAAAATTGACTCCCGCCGAAATGGAAGGTAGTACTTTTACGGTTTCGAACTTAGGTATGTTCGGTATTGTTGAATTCACCTCTATTATTAATCAACCGAATTCAGCAATTTTATCAGTTGGCGCCATTGTGCAAAAACCAGTTGTGAAAGACGGCCAAATTGTAGTTGGCAATACCATGAAAGTTACTTTGGCCTGTGACCATAGAACAGTAGACGGTGCTACCGGTGCTCAATTTTTACTGACTTTAAGATCATATTTAGAGAACCCGGTCACTATGTTGGCTTAATTATCCCTAATTATATTATATCAAGGCATTCCGATTATTTCGGGATGCCTTTTTTTATTTCTAAATTGTACCCAAACTAAATAATACCCCATGAGAAATAGCATAATTATAACTGTCGGTCTTTTGGCAATTGCCTGTGGTACCACTAAAATTGACGAGTCGGTAACTTTAGAAAGTGAAAGTGCCGTGAAATTTGACCGTAGCTTGATGATTGTGCCCCAAAAGCCGAGCGATTTAGAGGGTATAGAAATGACTATGGCTTCACCGCAAGCTCAATTTACGAGTGTCGCTCAAGTTGAGGCTATGATGAATTTTTTAGCTTCAGACGAGTTACAGGGGCGTGATACAGGTAGTGATGGTATAGCTAAGGCCGCTGATTTTATCGAAAATATTTTCAAAGAAAATGGAGTCGCTCCTTATTTCGAAGACTATCGAGATATGCTCTCCAACTTTGACCAGCCCGCTTATAATATGGTGGGGTATATTGAAGGTAATGATCCAAACTTGAAAAACGAGTTTATCATCATAGGGGCGCATTATGATCATATTGGTTTAATAGAAGAGGAAAATGGAGATAAAATAGCTAATGGTGCTAACGATAATGCAACGGGAACGACTACAGTTCTTGAATTGGCCAGATATTTTGGTGAGGCCAAGACCAATAAGCGCAGCCTTATTTTTGCATTGTTCAGTGCAGAAGAAAAAGGTTTGCTCGGATCTAAGCATTTAGCGCAAAAACTAAAAAATGAAAATTTAAACCTGTACGCAATGTTGAATTTCGAAATGGTTGGTGTACCGTTACAAGATAAAGACCATTTAACTTATTTGACCGGATATGAAGAATCGAATTTGGCCGAGATAGCAAATAGTTACTCATCAGAAACCTTTGCGGGTTTTTTACCAAAAGCTAAGGAGTTTAATTTGTTCAAGCGCTCCGATAATTATCCTTTTCATGAGGCTTTCGGCGTGCCTTCCCAGACTTTTTGCACTTTTGATTTCACCAATTTCAATCATTACCATAAAGTAGGAGACGAAGTTTCAGAGATGAATTTTGAACACATGGCCAGCCTGATTAATAAAAGTATTCCTGTTATTGAGGGTATCACTAATGCGGCGACCAAGGAGATAAAATATAATTAATGACAAATGTAATAGTAACGGGATCGAGCAGAGGTATTGGCTATGAGTTGGCTCAACTGTTCGCTGATAATGGTTGCAAGGTATTAGCCCTTTCTAGAAATAACGTGCCCGTTGAGAAGCTAGGGCATGAAAATATTGAAAGCTTTCCCTTTGATTTGTCTAGTTCGAGTGATTTTCAAAAGCTTGACAATTTTTTGAGCAACAATTGGAAAAGCGTCGATATTCTAATCAACAACGCAGGAAGTCTACTTAACAAGCCCTTTCTTGAAACTTCGAGTAAAGAGTTTGAGGATGTCTACAAAGTTAATGTTTTTGGTGTCGCCGAGATGACTAAAACAGTACTGCCATATATGCCTAAAGAGGGTCATGTGGTAACTGTTAGTTCTATGGGCGGTGTGCAGGGCAGTATGAAATTCCCCGGTCTTTCGGCTTACAGTTCAAGTAAGGGGGCGGTAATAACCTTAACCGAACTTTGGGCCGAAGAATTTAAAGAGACAGGACCGTCGTTTAATGTGTTGGCTTTGGGGGCTGTTCAGACCGAAATGCTTGAAGAAGCGTTTTCTGGGTATAAAGCTCCGACCACTGCTCTTGAGATGGCGAATTATATTAAGGATTTTGCCTTGACAGGGCATAAACTCTACAATGGCAAAATGTTGCAGGTCAGTAACAGTACCCCATGACAATTGCTTAGATTACAGTAAACATTCGATCAAGAATGGTCATGGTCTGTCTGGCGGCCAACTTAGGAGTTAGAGCCGTATCGGAAATACCAGAAACAACTTTGGTTATATTGTGGTCTACATAGCTATTTTGAGACCAGTCTTGCATGGTAGCGGCGGTGATATAGGCTGAGAAATTGTGATGGCCTGAACCTGGTCGTTCCCCAATAATGTGCACTATTGCCTTGTTCTCTGAACTCTTTTGATTATTACCGAACAATACTTCACCGCAGGCATAACCCGCTCGAACCCGCCCGTGTTTAATTACGATATTTTCCTGATTCACTGTATATCCCTTATTCGTTAAATTCAGTTTCAATTCGGTCAAATAAGGTAGAAGGTGCCCTTCGTCCATCAATGCCCGAGGGTTCAATCCATCAGAAATAATAAATTGAATATCAGGTACGTTCTGAGACCAACTTTCACGAAGTTTTTGTAATCGTTTTTTTGCATCATTGGCTAACGACTCCCCTGATTCTGGATGATAAACGTAATCTTTTCTGTCGGTTGAATTGGTTATTATAGGTAATGCAGTGGGTATTGTTTTTACAAAATCGTCGCTCATCTCTGTCCATAAACTGATCTTTGCATCTTTATACAGCCATTTGACCTCCTTTTCAAGGTGTGGTTCTAGGTCGTAGATTTTTTCTCCATGGCCTTCGGCAAGTGGAACTCCCCTTTTGCGAATGTTGTTCATTGCTGCCTTTCCTTCTTTATAAATAACACCCCTGCTTCTTTTGTCGCCCTGAGCCTGACGGAATTTATAATACACCCAAAGCGGGTCTCCAAAATGTTCTGTAGGTCTACCGTTAGAATCAATGACTTCCAATTTTTTGAAAAAATTCCACATCTCATCATTGACTTTGTATCCGAATTTTTCGCGAATACGAACATGGTCGCTGAAGGAAGTGGTCAAATAACTTAACATCGGGTCATTTTTAGTAGGTAGCGCCATCAGATAGGCTGGGTTGGCTGGCATAATTTGGTCAATACACCAATTGAGATCGTCTAGGCTAACATCCATATGAAGCGTCGAACAAATATCGAGACCGATGGTTAGACCGTGCAATTTGCCCATTACGGTGTCTTCTAGACAACAGCGAACAAGTTGTTCTTTGGTCTTGAATACTTCAGGCCCTATAAAACCTGCAACGTCATTAACATGAACCCAAGGTATATTTTTGGTAGACTTATTTTCGGCAATCTCTAAGTTCAAAGCTCTTAGAAAGCCATACTTTCTAGATTCGTGCAGCACCATATCAAAACCCGACCCGTGACCGTTCGTAAAATCTGCTCCTTGGCCGGTTTCTGCATACAGACCATAAGCGCCGGTTCGGTTACTAATATGTTTTTTCATTTTTTCAATGCTCAAATCAAAAGTATGATTGGCATCAACCGTACCTGCTAAACTCTGAAACCAAATACCAGTAGTGCCGGGTTGTATTTTTTCTACTTCAGCTTGAACATCTATATGTGAAAGAACACAGTTGGGCATTGTGTTCTGTAAATTGAAGACGGTAAGTATCTCGAAAAGTGCTTTTTCTATTTTTGCTACCGACTCCACTTCACTTGAAACGGGATTGGTGCCCAAAACCAAATCACCTACCCCATATGACCAAGCATCGAAGACTTGCCAGATAATATCTTCGATATTGTCGGTAGGGGAGTTCGGTTGAACCCTAGCGCTCATATACCCCTTGCTTCCTATTTTACTATTGGCCAAAGGGTTAAAAACCTTTTGGCCAACTTGAATCAGTTCTTCGTTACTCATCAGTTTAACGAGACAGCCAATACAATCACTGGTCAGAGAGGGCATTATCTCTTTAATCGATTTTTCGGGTTGGCCTAATACGAAGGTTTTCAATTGGCCTATCGACCAATCGCTAGTTTTGCTATTTTCAACGGTAGTTTCTTGAATAAGCTTATAAATAGCATCGCTGTAGATGGCGTTTTTATTAATATCAGCTATTTTCGTATTGGTTAAAAGTTGCCGTGCCCGTAAGCGTGAAGTTTCATCATTGGCGGCTACACCCAAGCTAAGGTCTCCTTCTTTAAAATCGTTTGCAGCACCAATTATCTGTCTGTAGAACGTGATGTCGTGTTGACCTTTAATGCGTTTGATGTATGAGAAAACAGTATCATTATCCTTGATTTGACCGATGGTGATTCCGTTGCCGAAAGGTGTTCTGTGCGTTTTATTTGCCAGGCTTGTTTGTGGCCAGAGTACTGCAGAAGCCCCGAGAAGCCCCATGGTATTAAGAAAATCTTTTCTGCTGATATTGTCCATAGGTCATAACTAAAATTAAACTGTTGATGTAATGCCTTGTACCTACAAGTTAAAGATTTTTTGGTAAGCCTTTTGTTTGTATAACCATTAATTAATGTACTTCCTGTATTTTTGTTATAGTGCGTGAAATATTAAACAAATATTTGCCAGAACGGGCCGTAGATTCTTGTTTCGATTTGATTGAGAAAACAAGTGTGCATCTTAAGATTGTAAACGAACGGGTAACCCGTCACGGAGACTATCGAAGAATGTCCGATGGAAGACATCAAATAACAGTAAATGCCTCTTTGAACAAGTATCGTTTTTTAATAACATTGGTGCATGAAATTGCACATTTAGTGGCATTTGAAAAGTATGGTCGTTCTATAAAACCACATGGAGCAGAATGGAAACGAACCTTTCAATATCTGATGCTTCCGTTCATTAGGCCTGAAATATTTCCATCGCAGCTCTTGCCCTTACTGGCCAATCACTTTAAAAACCCGAAGGCAAGTAGTAGTACCGACGCAAGGCTGTCGATAGCGTTGCAACAATTTGATGTGCAACAATCAGATAAATCCTACGTTTTTGAATTACCTTTAGGAAGTGTTTTTAGACTGTATAACGGAAAGTTGTTCAAAAAAGGCAATAGGCGCGTCAAGCGCTACGAGTGCGTCGAAATTGCCACGGGAAGAATGTACCTATTTCAACCTAATGCTGAGGTAGAGTTGGTAGAGTCTTAAATAAGTGGGTTATCTAAAATAGAAATAGACGAGCCGTGGTGTAACAAATTATTAAAGTTGAGCGTAAATTATAATAGGGCGTGCAAGTGATTCAAAAGTGGCCCAAAATTAGAATAAAATGAACAAAAATTATTATGCAGTTTTAATGGCCGGTGGTGTTGGATCTCGGTTCTGGCCTATAAGCACATCTTCATATCCTAAGCAATTTCATGATATGTTGGGTACAGGTGATACCTTGATTCAAAAGACTTTTAAGCGACTGAATAAGTTTGTACCGACAGAGAATATTTTAATTCTTACCAATGAGCGATATAATGATTTGGTGTTAGAACAATTACCTATGGTCCAGCAAAGTCAAGTGGTTTTAGAGCCTGCTATGCGTAATACTGCACCATGTATTTTATATGCTGCCATGAAAATTCAAAAAATGAATCCTGATGGCGTGATGATTGTGGCACCAAGCGATCATTGGATCGAAGATGAAGACGCTTTTGCCGAAAATGTGACCCAATGTTTTAAAAAGTGTGAGCAAGAAGAAGTGCTTTGTACTTTAGGTATTAAACCCTCATTCCCCAACACCGGATTCGGGTATATTGAATTTGACAAGAGTAGTGGAGAGGGGGTGAAAAAAGTAGATCAGTTTAGGGAGAAGCCCGATTATGAAACTGCCAAAGAATTCTTGGCCCAAGGAAATTTTCTTTGGAATGCCGGTATATTTATGTGGAGTGTAAAGACTATAGTAAATGCCTTTAAAAATTACCAGCCCGAGCAACATTCCCTTTTTGAGTCGGGTATGTCTTGTTACAACACGGGCGAAGAAACTGAGTTTATAAGAGAGAACTACCCGAAAGCAGAAAATATTTCTATAGATTATGCCATTTTGGAAAATTCAAAATCGATTTATGTTCTGCCCGCTACTTTCGATTGGAACGATTTAGGTACATGGGGGTCGCTTTACGATAAACTAGATAAAGACGATTCGAACAATGCTGTAGTCAACAGTCAGGTTTTGGCGGAAGACGCATCTGGCAATATGATTCGTTCACCAAAAGATAAAGTGGTGGTGGTCGATGGATTGAAAGATTATATTATTGTTGATAAAGAGGAGGTGCTACTCATTTATCCAAAGTCAAAAGAACAAGATATTAAAAAGGTTTTAGGAAAGGTAAAGGATAAGTTCGGCGATACATACGCATAATATGAAGGAAAACCTAAATCAAGATAACATCACTCCCAGCGAGGAGCCCAAGGAGAGTAAAGAAGCGGTAAGAAAAGATGCTAAGGGACTTTGGGAAAGCTTACGGAAATTTACCCGTGAGTTGTTGGACATTCGTACCAATACCGATCAAGAAGCGACCAAAGAAGCCATAATCGCCGATATTCCTTTTAAAGGCCACACCTCTTGGATCTTGGTCTGCTCGATTTTTATTGCATCGATAGGTCTCAATGCAAATTCTACCGCTGTGGTTATAGGTGCAATGTTAATATCACCACTAATGGGGCCGATTCTCGGTTTGGGTATGTCATTGGCCATTAATGATATCGATACGCTTCGACGCTCGCTAAAGAATTTCGGGGTGATGGTGGTCTTGAGTGTGCTTACCGCCTATTTGTTCTTTGAGTTTTTTCCCATTCAAGATGAGTCTTCCGAACTTCTGGCGCGAACAGCACCTGATATTCGAGATGTTTTAATCGCTTTTTTTGGTGGTTTGGCCCTGGTTATCGCTCGGGCAAAAAAGGGTACGATAGCCAGTGTTATATTCGGTGTGGCGATAGCGACAGCATTAATGCCACCTCTATGTACTGTGGGTTTCGGTATTGCTATTGGTAATTTCGGCTATGCATTCGGGGCCATGTATCTTTTTATTATCAATACGATTTTTATTGCCTTGGCAACTTTTCTGACCATTAAATTGCTGAAGTTTCCGATGGTGCGTTATGCCAATTCCGCTAAAAGAAGACGCATTGCGCGAATAGCTTCGATAGTGGCGCTCTTGGTAATGATTCCCGCAGGGTACACTTTTTACAAAGTTTTTCAAGAGTCAATGTTCAAAAAGCAGGCGAACGAATTTGTAAATGCTACAATTGGTAAATATCAGTTCTCAAGTGGTGGCCGTTTTTTAGATAATTTCACCAATATCGAATATAACGAGGGCGATAAACCATTGATCGAGATTGTGTGTATGGGTAATGAAGTCATACCGGATAATGTGATAAATTCATGGAACATCATGCTAAAGGAAGATGATGACTATGGTCGATTAAGCAATACGGAACTGCATATTATTCAGGGCGGGCAAAATGAACAAGTTGATCAACTACGCTATATCAACGAATTGTACGAATCTCAGAAGAACCAAATTTCTAGCAAAGATGAGCGCATTGCTTTGCTCGAGTCAGAAGTTCGTCGATTAAAACGGTCGGAAATCAAGCAGATACCTTTCTTAGATATTAGTGCAGAGGCCAGAGCTAATTATGAGAATCTGATTTCACTTGAGTACAGTAAAGCAGTGCGTACCGATTTCAATAAAATCGATACACTTTCCATCTTCGAGCCTACATGGAAAAATGATATTTCTTCAGCGAAAAGAGCCGAGGAAAATAAAAAGATTTTACAGTGGTTAAAAGTGAGGCTAAAAGATACAGCTGTTCGATTAAGGTAAACGGAAAGAAAAAAATCAATTTAATTACGTTCTTCAATATACATTTGTCGTACTTTTTTGAATAAATCAGAAGAATAGACAAAGTCGGTAACAGCTTCGTTATCGGTCTTGAAGATTTCTTTATTGGTGCCTTCCCAAGCTTTTAGACCATCTTTCAAGAAAATTATTTTTTTCCCGATTTCCATTACCGAGTTCATATCGTGGGTATTGATAACCGTGGTAATGTCATACTCTTCAGTAATCTCTTGAATAAGGTTGTCGATGAGAATCGCCGTTTTGGGATCGAGACCAGAGTTGGGCTCATCACAGAAGAGGTATTTGGGGTTCATTACAATAGCCCTTGCTATAGCGACCCGTTTTTGCATACCCCCGGAAATCTCTGATGGAAATTTATGATGGGCTTCTACTAAATTCACCCTCTTTAAAACAAAATCAACGCGATCTTGCATTTCAGACTTGGCTTGTTTAGTAAACATTTCTAGAGGAAACCTAACGTTTCCTTCAACGGTCATAGAATCGAACAGGGCGCTTCCTTGAAACACCATACCCATTTCCTGCCGTAAATTACGCCTTTCGTCGGGCGATAAGTTTGAATAGGCCTTTCCGTCGTAACTAATTGTGCCTTCCTCAGGAGTAAAGAGTCCCAATAGGCATTTTAAGAATACTGTTTTCCCGGATCCGCTCTGGCCAATAATCAAGTTGGTCTTTCCCTTGCTGAAAGTAGTTGAAAGGCCCTTTAAAACGTGGGCTTCTCCAAATGATTTATGTATATCGTTTACTTCTATCATGTTACTAATAAGAGTTGGGTCAATAGACCGTTAATAAGAACGATTACAATACTGGTCCAGACGAAAGATGTGGTACTTGCCTTGCCCACATCTAATGCGCCACCTTTCATGTAAAACCCATGAAAAGAAGGTATGGTGGCTAGAATAAACGAAAATACAAGTGTTTTTATAAATGCATATGTAACATGAAAAGGTATAAAATCAAGTGTGATACCTTCCACGAAATCAGCGCTTGTAGTATGACCGCCATAGGTAGCTGCCAACCAACCGCCAAATATGCCTACGAACATAGAGACAACGATAATAAAGGGATATAATAACAACGCCACAATTTTCGGAAAAACCAAATAATTAAGGGCATTGACTCCCATGACCTCTAAGGCATCGATTTGTTCGGTAACTCGCATAGTGCCGATACTCGATGTAATATAAGAACCTACTTTACCGGCCATTATAATCGAGCAGAATGTAGGTGCAAATTCTAGAATGATAGATTGTCTTGTGGCAAAACCAACTAGGTTCTTAGGGATAATTTCACTGGTAAGGTTCACCGCGGTCTGAATGGCAACAACAGCTCCAATAAAAAAAGAGATAAATATGATGATGCCTAAAGAGCCGAAAATCAACTCATCTATCTCTTTCAAAATCAGCGATTTCATGATACGCCATTTTGTGGGCTTTTTAAAGACCTCTTTTATCATTATGGCATAGCTGCCAATCGATGCAACGTAATTCATAGACACAAAATCGTTTCTGAAGGTAAAAATAACAATAAGGAATTGATTTAACTTCTATTTAAAGTTTAAAGGAGTAATTTATTTACTTTTGCCCCTATTAAAATCAAACTATGGCCAAGACCTATTTCACCCTAATTTCATTAGCATTTTGTTTCATTTTTTCAACTTTTGAGAGTTCTGCTCAACGTAAGGATAAAGTGGAAACCGCACCTTTAAAAACTACCCCGAAGTTGGTAGTCGGTATTGTGGTAGACCAAATGCGTTACGATTATCTTACCCGTTTTTGGAATCATTATGGCAATGATGGTTTTAAGCGATTGGTCGAAGAAGGTTTCAATTGTAAAAATAATCATTACAATTATGCACCCACAAGCACAGGGCCCGGTCATGCTTCGGTCTATACGGGCACAACACCTGCAACTCACGGAATTATCGGTAACAATTGGTACGATAAAGTATCTGACACAAGTGTTTACTGTGCTTCTGATGATTCATACACTTCTGTAGGTACGTCAACCGATGCTGGGCAAATGTCGCCTCACAGAATAACCGTTACGACAATTACAGATGAACTACGCTTACATACGCAGATGAGGGGCAAGACCATCGCAATCGCCTTGAAAGATAGAGGGGCGGTTTTACCAGGTGGGCATACGGCCAATGCCGCATATTGGTTCGATGCCGGAAAATGGATCACCAGTTCGTACTATATGAATCAGCTACCAAAATGGGTGCAAGGTTTAAACTCGTCGAATGAATTGGCGAAATATAAAAAGCCATGGGATACGCTCAAAAAAATGAAAGACTACGTCGAGAGTGGTACCGATAATAATAATTATGAAGGTCTTTTTGAAGGAGAAACTTCTCCAGTATTTCCACATGACCTACCTAAACTCTGGGATAAAAATGGAGAATACAATCTTTTAAAAGCGACACCTTTCGGTAACAGTCTAACTACCGATTTTGCAATCGAAGCAGTAGATAATGAAAACCTTGGGGCCGATGCAATTACCGATTTCTTGGCGGTGAGCTATTCAAGTACCGATTATGTCGGTCATAAATACGGAGTAAACTCTAAAGAAGTTCAAGATACTTATTTACGACTAGATGAAGATTTGGCCCGATTGTTCAAAGAGCTGGATAATAAAGTAGGAAAAAATGAGTACACCGTCTTTTTGACCGCAGACCATGCAGCGATTGAAGTGCCAGCGTACTTAAAAGACCAGAAGATACCAGCAGATTATCTTGAGTGGAATGAAATGGATACGGAGTTCAATCAGTTCTTGGAGTTTACATTTGGTACAACAGATATAATTAAAGAATTTTCTAATTATCAATACTTTCTAGATCACGATGTTATAAAGAACCTTGAGCTGAATACGCAAGAAGTTCAAGAAATCATAGCCAAAGAATTAATGAATTATAAGGGTGTAGACCGTACCTATACTGCGTATCAAATGTGGCAGAACAATTATACACATGGTATTCCCTATATATTGCAGAACGGGTATAATCAAAAGCGCTCCGGAGATGTACTTGTTGTTTTGAAGCCAGGTACCATTAGCTATTCTAAAACGGGCTCTACCCACGGTTCGCCTCAAATTTATGATACACATGTACCTTTTCTATTATACGGTAAAGGTGTAAAAAAGGGCAGCACTATTGAAAGAACCGAAATCGCCGATATCGCACCGACCTTGGCCGTTTTGCTGGGTATATCTTTTCCGAACGGCGCTACAGGAACTCCAGTTTCCCAGGCTATAGATTAACTTGTAAATATGAAGGGCAGTCCGGTAGGTATTTTTGATTCAGGTGTTGGAGGAACTTCCATTTGGAAGGAAATTTATCAACTTATGCCCCACGAGAATACGATTTATCTAGCCGATAGCAAGAATGCTCCCTATGGTGAGAAATCCGAAAAGGAAATACTTCAATTAAGTATTAAAAATACCGAAGTACTTCTAGAAAAGGGGTGTAAAATTATCGTGGTTGCCTGTAATACCGCAACTACTAATGCTATTGATTTTTTAAGAGCAAATTTTAAAGTTCCTTTTATTGGAATAGAGCCTGCCATTAAACCAGCAGCGTTACAATCACGTTCAAAAACTGTGGGAGTATTGGCGACTAAAGGTACGTTGACCAGTAGGCTGTTTCATAGTACATCTGAAAATCACGCTCGGGGTATTACAATTATTGAACGAGAAGGTACCGGTCTTGTACCTTTGATCGAACAAGGTAAAATCGATTCTGAGGATGTTAAGATTCTTTTGCGACAATATCTAAGCCCCATGTTGGATCAAGGTATCGATTATTTAGTTTTAGGCTGTACCCATTATCCGTACTTGATTCCAGTATTAAAAAAGATGCTGCCCGATACAGTACAAATAATTGATTCAGGGCAGGCGGTTGCACGACAGACCAAAGCCATATTGCAAAAAAATGATATGCTTAATACCTCGAATTTGTCAGGTAAGCATCAATTTTACACCAATGGTGATTTACAAATCATGAAAAGTTTCCTAAAAGATGTCGGGGTTGATTTTTCTGTAAAAGAGAAAAGTTTTTGACCACTTATTTTCTTTGGTAAGTTAAGTAAGTGAAAGCATATTTATGTCGCTCATCCTCGGGGTGAAATTCCTCTTGTATCAATTCCCAATCCGCATCATTCAACTCCGGAAAAAAAGTATCGGCTTCATCAAAGGTTCCATGAACTCGGGTCAGCTCGATTTTATTAGAAAAAGATTCTCCGATTTTATAAATCTCACCTCCGCCGATAATATAAGTTAACGAATGGTCTTGAGTTAGCTCTAGGGCCTCTTTAATAGAATGAACCACTACACAGTTTTCATGCGCAATAGTGTATGATGTATCTCTTGTGATTACAATATGCTTCCGGTTAGGCAGCGGTTTGGGGAAGCTTTCATAAGTTTTTCTCCCCATAATCATCGGATTGCCCGTTGTCAGCTTTTTAAAACGTTTAAAATCGTCGGGTAGGTGCCAAAGCAAGTCGTTGTCTTTGCCTAATGCATTATCTTCGGCTGCGGCAGCTATCATACAAATGGTATTCACTACTAATACTGTTTTTAAGTTGATATATCTGAGAACAAAAAATAGACCAATTTTTTGTAACGATTAAGGTTCGATCTCTTTCTTGTTCACCTTAGATAATGGGAAGTCCGTTTCTATTTCTTTTTGCAGTTCTGCGATACGCCTCTTCTGTTTGGCCACTAGTTTTTCACGTTGACTGCGTTCCCATTGGGTGCCCATGAACTTTTGAGTTATAAAGACATTGAATACATGAATGGCAAAAAGAAATCCCCAAAAAGTAATGGCCCAAATGAACCAATCATAAGTTGCCCAATAGTTGAGTATTTTATTGATGAAAATCAAAAAAACACTACCTATAAGAAAGATCACAAAGTGAGCGTAAAGCCGTTTTTTCTGTTTAATTCTAGTTTGTGCATTCTCGAGCAGAACATGCTGTTCCAATTCGACCTCTGATTTATTTTTATTCTTCGCAAACATGTGAATGGCTATCTTTGAAAGGGTGCTTGTAACAAAGATACATCAATTGCCATTTACTAGATAGAACTATGGAAAACACAAGGAAACATTTTCCCGTACTGAGCCAATATCTTTATGCCAATACGGCCTCTACAGGTCTTTTGAGTGAACAGTTGATGACATGGCGACAAGAGCACGACCTCGATTACTTAATTGGGGGCAGCCATATGAAAATAAAGTCTGTGCAAGAATTGTTGCCTCAAGTTAGAGCTACCGTTTCTAAATTCTTCAAGTGTGCCGAAGACAATACCGCATTGGTACAGAATTTCAGCTTGGGCTTGAATATGCTGTTAGCAGGACTTGAAGAAAATCAAAATGTTCTTTTGGTCGAGAACGATTACCCCTCGGTCAATTGGCCTTTCGAGTGTCGCAAACACCGTATTTCATATGCGGTGCTAGATGAAAATTTAGAGCGGAATATTTATGAAAAGCTTAAAACCGATAAAATTTCAATTTTGGCTTTGAGTTTGGTGCAGTGGGCTACCGGTATCAAAATAGATCTTAATTTTCTAAGAGTTGTTAAGAAGGAGTTTCCAGAATTGATCATTATAGCCGATGGCACACAATTCTGCGGTACTGTCGATTTCAATTTCAGAGAATCTCCTGTAGACATACTAGGGTCAAGTGGCTATAAGTGGTTGCTCTCCGGATATGGCAATGGTTTCATGCTATTTAAAGATGAAGTGAAAGAAAGATTCAATTTGAACACGGTAGGCTTTAACGCATCAAGTCATAATCTTGATGGTAGAGATAAAATACCTTTCAATAAACATTTCGAACCTGGGCATTTAGATACCTTCAATTTCGGAAGCCTTAAATTTTCTTTAGAATATTTAGAAGGGTTGGGCATGGCAAAAATTGAAAATCATTTGCAGCATTTATCTAAAAAAGCTAAAAAAGCATTTACAGATTTACATCTTCTGAACAAAGAGACCGTAGAAAGAAATGACCACAGCACCATTTTTAATATAAAAGGTGATGATGCTCTTTATCAAAAACTTACGGAACAAGGAGTGCTTTGCTCTCAACGTGGCGCAGGAATCCGTTTCAGTTTTCATTTTTACAATACTGAATCAGACATCGATAAGCTGATAATAATTTTAAGTTCAGCTACTTAACTTATATAAACAAAAAATACCATGGGTTTTTTTTACATGAGATAATTAAATGTTATCTTATAATTGCGAAAATGATAAAAATACCTTGACCATTGTAAATGAGGTTATTAATACGTTAGTTTTGCGCAAACGTAACAGTGAAAATCTATCAATAATTAAAATAATTAAATATGGCAATTTCAAAACAATATTTAAAGACAAGGCCAGTATGTAAAGTAACCTTCACAGTACCTGCAGAAGAAGCTGCAAAAGTTGCTGTTGTTGGAGATTTCAACAATTGGAAAGCTAACAAGGCTAGTTCATTAAAAAAATTGAAGAACGGTAGCTTTAAAGGTACTTTAGAACTACCTAAAGAATCTTCATACGAGTTCAAGTACATCATTGATGGCAACTATGTTAATGAAATGGAGGCTGATGGTTATAAGTGGAACGATTATGCCGGTGGTGAAAATGCACTTCTTGAGCTTTAATTACTAGTCAAGAGCAATATGAAAGCCGGCTTCGTTTTGAAAACGTTACCGGCTTTTATTTTTTAAATTATCTAGCAGCTTCTACTGTTCGTTAGGAGGAGCTTTATGGCTCAATTTTCACCCCTTTCCAAAAGGCAACCCTGCCTTTAATGTCTTTGGCAAGCTCACTTACTTCGGGGTAATACCATGCTGCATCTTTGTTAATTTTTCCATTGATTTCTATGGTATAATACGAAGCTACACCTTTCCACGGGCATGTCGTATGACTGGTGCTTTCTTTAAAATATTGCTTATCTATACTTTCAGCAGGAAAATAGTGATTGTTCTCAATTACTAAAGTGTCATCGCTCTCGGCGATAACAGTATCATTCCAAATTGCTTTCATTTTCCCATTTTTTTAAATTTACCATACGAGTTACGTCGTTAAAAGCATTTGAAACTTACCCGCTTTAACGGGCGGTACGTAGCACAAAGTTTTTGTAATAGTTGTTTTTGTCCGCATATTGTTCGTAAATCTCGAAACCTGATTGTTCGGCCAACCATTTGACGGTCGCATCATCGTATTTCTGTGATATTTCTGTATGTATAGTTTCCCAAGGGGAGAAAGAGATTTCTAGATTTAGTTTTTCAATTCTTACTGTTTGCGCAGTCTCAGAGATTAAATAGCTCTTGGCCGTACCAGTTTCAGGGTCGTAGACTTCCCAGTGCCTGAATGTATCTAAATCAAAGTTGGCATCAAGCTCTGAATTTATTCTGGCAAGAATATTTTTATTGAACTTGGCGGTAATACCGGCTTTGTCGTTATATGCATCTAAAATGGTCTGCGGATTCTTTTTTAAATCACACCCTAAAAAGAAAAGGTCATCTTCATGCATCAGCTCTTCTACACTTTTAAGAGACTCAATAGCCTGATCATGTAGAAGATTGCCAATATTCGAACCTAAAAAAAGTATGACTTTTCGAGTTCCGTTTTCATCGTTTATTTCCTTCAAGGCCTCGAAATAGGTACCCTGTTTAGGTACCATGTTCACCTGAGGAAGTTCTTCTGATAATGATTTTTTCAATCCGTTAAGTACACTTTGACTAATATCGATAGGTTGGTACTTAAATCTATACTTTTCTTCGGAAAAATATTTTAAAAGAATTTTGGTCTTTTTCCCATCACCCGCACCCAATTCGATTAGCTTAAAAGGTTTGTCATCAGAAGAAAAAAGTGTGCCGATTTCAGAACGGTACTGAGTCAGAATATCAAACTCACAATCGGTAAGATAGTATTCTGGCATATTCATTATGGCTTGAAAAAGCGCATCTCCCTTCTCGTCGTAAAAATATTTTGACGACAAATGTTTTGGAAAATCAGTTAGGCCTTGGCGTATCTCTTTTTCAAAAAGTGTTTCTTTAGTAGGGGTGATGGTTTCTTGCATAATAATATAGTCGTGTTCAGTAAATAAAACATACAGCCTAACGTGCCAAGCGAAGGCCTGTAAATTGCCACCTTAAAGAAGGCTGGAAAAAATTACGGTAGGTATGTCTTGTATGTTTCTTAGATGTAGCTACGGAAGCGCCACGAAGTACTTTTTGATTGACCATAAATTTACCGTTGTATTCACCGAGTGCACCCTCGGCTTTTTGATAATTGGGGTATGGTAGATAAGCACTTTCCGTCCACTCCCATCTTGCCCCCCAAGGAAAGTATTTCTGAGCCGTTTCCCATTCGAATTCGGTAGGTAATCTATACCCTTTCCATTGGGCAAAGGCAAAAGCTTCATAGTAAGAGATATGGGTAGCCGGAGCTGCAGGATTCACTTTTTGTAAACCGTTCATGGTATAATAGAACCATTCGCCATCAATATTATGCCAATATAGTGGTGATTTTGTGTTGTTTTGGTTGATCCAATCCCAACCTTCGGCATGCCAAAGTTCAAAGTTATTATATCCACCTGCTGAAATGAAGGCAATAAACTCACCATTGGTCACTAATTTATTTGAAATTTCAAAAGGTTGAAGATACACCTTATGTCTGCCTAGTTCATTATCGTAACAGAAATCTTCCGAATCATGCCCGATTTCATAAATGCCCTCGACCACCTGTATCCAATCTTGCTCATGATTTTCAACCAAATGTTCCTCGAAATTTTCTGAATAAATAGGCAATAACGGGTTGTTGCCCAAAATATACTTGATGTCGGTAATCAATAACTCTTGATGTTGCTTTTCATGGTGTATACCGATTTCAAGTAAATCATTTAACTGCTGACTTTGTTCGTCTGCAAATAACCTATTAATAGCATCGGTAACATATGACCTGTATTCATAAACTTTCTCTACCGAGGGCCTCGATAGATTACCTCTGTCTGAACGTATCACCCGTTTACCTACGGTCTCATAGTAGCTATTGAAAACAAAAGCGAAGTCTTCTGAGAACAATCTGTAATTCTCTGCATGAGGTTTCAGTATAAATTCCTCGAAAAACCAGGTCGAATGGCCCAAATGCCATTTCGGCGGAGAAACATCAATAATGGGTTGAACGACATAATCTTCAATCTCTAAAGGTTGACAAATGTGCTCTGTATGTTTTCGGGTCTCCAGAAAAAAATCTAAGAGTGTATCGGTAAGTATCATCGGCAAATAAATTACTTTTTAAAGATACATAATATGATGTTTTCAAAATTATCGCATATAATCTTTAGGTTAACGCAAATAATAGGTGCGCGTAATTAAGAATAACAAATAATTGCCTATTTTCATGGCATAATCAACACTAAAACTAAAAGGATGAAAAGAAAGATTTGGTTATTGCTGGCACTGATTTTAAGTGCGTCGCAATATACCTATGCACAAGAGGTTAAACTTAAAAAAGCCTTCAATGGTAAAAATTTAAAGGGTTGGGTCGTACCTGAAAATAATGTTTGGTGGTCTGTCAACGACGGCGTGCTCTTCGCCAAAAGTGACCCTGAAAAAACTGGCTCTATTTTATGGACAGATAAAAACTATAACGATTTCGTAGTTGAAACTGATTTTCTTTATGGAGAGGGTACTGTTGATACAGGTATTTTCTTAAGAGAAGAAGCGCAGCAGATTCAGATGGGTATTTCTGGCTCTTTAAAACGAGATATGACAGGTTCACCATATATTGTCGGCAAAGGTTACCCTGTTGAAGCGGAAGGCGTGGCCGATATTTTAAAACCGAACGAATGGAACACCATTAAGATAAAAGTGGTCGATAACATTTATACGGTTTGGCTCAATGGTCAAGAAGTAGTTACCTATGAATCTTCAAATGTGCCAGAAGAAGGCCCGATAGGATTGCAATTGCACCCGGGGCGAGATATGACAACCAGTTTCCGCAATATAAAAATTGCCAGCCTCAACTAACGTTGTTATCAATGATAATCAAATACAAACTATATACAAAAATGATTTCAAGTTCTTTAAAATTCCGCACCGTTGTGCAAACGATTACATTGTGCTTCGCCATATGTTTGATTTCCTGTAAAGAAGAATCCAAAAAAGAAGAAACGACAGCTATGTCAGAAGATGCCGAGAAAAGAATTAAACTGGTAAAAAATGAAGCTGATAAAATGGTTGAGGTTATGATCGATGGTAAGTTGTTTACCGCATACCAATATCCTGAGAATATCAAAAAACCGGTGCTCTATCCTTTGGTAACACCAGCGGGCACTAAAATTACCCGTAAATTTCCTTTAGAACCTTCAACGGGCGAGCGTGTAGACCACCCTCATCATGTAGGGGTATGGTTCAATTATGGTGAAGTGAACGGACTCGATTTTTGGAACAATTCTGACTCGATAAAAGTCGAGGATCGTGCTAAGTATGGCACTATAGTTCATAAGAGTATTGAGGCCACAGAAGATGGTGATGATCAAGCAAGTTTAAAGGTAGCAATGGATTGGGAATCACCTGAAGGTAAAGTTCTACTTAAAGAAAATACAACTTTTGTCTTTAGAGGAAAAGATTCGGTATACACCATTGATAGAATTACGACACTTACTGCAGCTTCTGAAGATGTCTTGTTTAAAGATAATAAAGAAGGTATGTTGGGTATACGAGTAACTAGAGCTTTAGAGCTGCCTTCAGATAAACCATCTATTTTCACAGATGCAAATGGAAACCCTACCCCCGTGGCAAAACTCAATAATGAAGGTGTCAATGGTAATTATGTAAATGCCGATGGTATCGAAGGATTGGATACTTGGGGCAAACGTTCGAATTGGGTAAATCTTTATTCGAATATTGAAGACGAAAAAATAGCCTTGGCCATTATCGACCATAAGTCAAATGTCGGGCATCCTACGTATTGGCACTCGAGGGGCTACGGCCTTTTTGCTGCCAACCCACTTGGGCAAGAGGTGTTCAGTGAGGGTGCTGAAAGCTTGAATTTTAAGTTGGATAAAGGTGATAGTACTACTTTCAAACATCGTATTGTAGTAGCCAATGGTGAATTGAACCAAGAAGATTTGAACGTAATGTTTTTAAAGTTTTCAGAGCAATAAACAAAATCCGGATATAGCATTGATTTAAGCTATATCCGGATTTTTTATGTCTTGTAATTATTGTTCTAGACCGCTACGATACCCTTAATATGGGGGTGCGGATCATAGTCGACCAATGTAAAGTCATCAAATTTAAAATCGAATATATCTTCAATTTCCGGATTTAGAATCATTTTGGGTAAAGGCCTTGGCTCTCTGTTTAATTGCAGTTCTACCTGCTCCATATGATTGTTATAGATATGGGCATCTCCAAAAGTATGAACGAAATCACCGGCCTCATAACCGCAGACTTGGGCCATCATCATGGTAAATAGTGCATAGGAGGCAATGTTAAAAGGCACGCCTAAAAAGATGTCGGCGCTTCTTTGGTACAATTGACATGATAGTTTGCCGTCTGCAACGTAAAATTGGAAAAATGCATGGCAAGGGGGTAAGGCCGCTTTACCATTGGCGACATTTTCTGAGAAAGATTTTGAAGTGTCGGGTAACACACTTGGGTTCCAGGCAGATACCAACATTCGTCTACTGTTCGGATTATTTTTTAAGGAGTGAATAACTTCTTTGATTTGGTCGATTTCATCGTCGTTCCAATTACGCCATTGATGACCGTACACTGGGCCAAGGTCGCCATTATCATCTGCCCACTCGTTCCAAATACGAACACCATTCTCTTGAAGGTAGCCAATATTGGTATCGCCTTTCAAAAACCATAAAAGTTCGTAAATAATAGATTTTAGATGCAATTTTTTCGTGGTGACCATGGGGAAGCCCTTACTAAGGTCAAAGCGCATCTGGTAGCCAAAAACACTTTTGGTACCGGTACCCGTTCGGTCGCCTTTTTGGTTACCACTTTCGAGTACATGTTGAAGTAAATCGTGATATTGTTTCATCTTAAACGTAAAAGTAAAAGTTTACTCGATGAAGGTCAAAACGATTGTTGATGAGTTATTATAATTTATTAACGGGGGAAGTAGTAGCTCAGTTAGAAAAGGTTGTTTTAAACAAAATTGACGCCGTGCCTTGTGCATATTTCGGCGACTTTGGCAAAATCAGGTTGTTGCCCTTGGGGTAATTCAGAAAGTTCTTGAAACATTTTCTCGATTCCTGCAGGAAATGCACTGGTAATCATTTTAGCTTTTTCACTGCCGACCACCATCCATGAATGAGGCAAGTTTTTTGGAGCAAAAGCAATATCACCTGCTTTCAGAATAGTAGTTTTACCATCTACCATGATTTCAACTTCGCCTTTAATGACCCTAAAAATTTCGTCCTCTTTCGTATGAACATGCGGTGGAATACCTACTCCGGGTTCGACATCGTCGACGCACTCAACTATTTGGTTTCCAGTATCGCTTCCTACTAGTTTGTGGGTTTGTATATCTCCGATAACATTGAGCAATTCTCCCTCTTGATCTCTAATGATCTTAGAACTCAGGTCGGTGTGGGCATTCAGATTTTCAGAGAGGTTCTGACATGAGCCGAAACCAGGTACAAGGGTTAACCCGAGGCCTAAGCCCGTGGTGCGAATGAATTTCTTTCTATCCATTTTATAAATTTTAATGTTCTTGGGCAAGGTATGGATAGATGAACATTGCAATATTTAGATAAATACGGTAATACCCTAGAATTTCCGAACGGTTACTCCTTTCTTAACTGTGTAGGTGTTAAGCCAGTATGTTTTTTTACGAAAGAGCTAAAGTAGTCGGGGGATGAGAATCCCAAATTGAAAGCGATTTCCTTTATGACCAAGTCAGAGAATTTTAATTGATGTCTAGAGCGCATAATCAATTGTTCATCTATAAGAGATTTGGCGTTTACTCCAAGAACATCTTTAACGCATTCGTTCAAATATTTGTCAGAGATATGAAGCATATCGGCATAATCACTTATTCTATGATGTCTACAGATGCGTTCGTCAATGAGTCTTTTGAATTTGTATACCAATGAAGATTTTGAGTTATTGTCTGTAATAGTAGTTTTAATATTACACTTGCCATCACAGTAGACAAAAAATGTATGTAAGAGCGCTAAAATGGCATCATCTCGATTTTTCAGATTGGTGCTGACAAGTTCGTCTATCATTTCTACTATGGATTGAACCCGTTTTTCAATACCCGGGGCCAAAGTAATTTTCGGTATTTCGCTATCGCCGAAGAGACGTACTTCGGTTATATGTAGATTTTTGAAGGTAGGGTTTTCAAGAATAGATTTTGGCAAATAAAGAACATAGCCAGAAGAGTTCTCGACACATTCATTAGTTATGGTCCAATTATAGTTGGGCTGCAAGAAGAAAATGGAATTCGAAATATCTATAAATTTCGTTTGATTGATTTCTATGGAACTTACACCATCTTTGATCCAGCAAACGGAGTAATATTCCCCATCTGATATAGATGATATTTTTTGACTTATCCTAGAAATTTTTACATCTGCATTTTTCACCTGCTATATCTTAAACGGATTATGAAACTAGGTGGGGGTAGAGTTTAAATTATTTTAACTAAATATAATAAATAAGAATTGCATTAATCGCAATGATACTAGTTGAAACTAAACCCTAAACCTCTATAATATATGAGCTGGGGCCGTGTTTTTTGTCATTGAACATATTGGAGGTGTCAGAATAAATATTGAAATCTATTCCTAGGTATGTAAACTATGCCTTGTTCCTCCTAATCCCCATCAAGAAAGAAAATGCCATGAACACCATAAAAAGAGCAAAGGGCAACGAGGTAATTACCAGCAGTTTTTGAACTGCGGTGAGCACATCGATATCGGGTTTGGCGCTACCCAAAAGAAGCAGGGCGATAGTGGCCATTAGAATAAAGACCGACCAGATAAGTCTGTACTTCTTGCTAGGGTTCTTTTTGCCCCGATCTGCAAACATGCTGAGTACAAAAACTGCAGAATCTACCGAAGTGACCAAAAAGCTGATCAGTAAAAATAGGGTCGTAAAATTGAGTACCGTGGCCATGGGATAATTTTCAAAGAATATAAATATAGAAGAAAACACGTTGTCGTACTCACCATTATAGGTTTGCATAGATTCGATGATTTGAAATGATGATTCACCGAAAACCGAGAACCAAAAGAAGGTTCCCAACGATGGTATTATTAAAACACCTAATAATAACTGTCTTAAGGTTCTGCCTTTCGAAATTCGCGCTATAAAGATTCCTGTAAATGGAGCCCAGGCCAACCAAAAAGCCCAGTAATAAAAGGTCCAATCTGTTAAAAAAGCAATACCGGGGTCGTACCTTCCCCAGGCTAAACTCATTGGTATAAAGTCAATAAGGTACTGCCATGTCGCCGTTAGAAATGCGAGTAGAATGGCACTGGTATCACTGTTGATAAATATGAACAGCAATATGGCTACAGTGATTAAAATATTGAGTTTAGAGATAACTTTTATACCCTTATTGACTCCCTGCCAAGCGGAAACGAAGGCAATTGCGGAAACTAATGTGGTCAACAACAAGGTTGAAATCAACCCCAATTCGGTCTTAAAAACATGATTCAGCCCCCCGTTGATTTGCGTCGTGCCTAGGCCGACTGCGGCAATAAGGCCGAAAACAGTAGTAATTACCGTCATAACATCTATACCAATTAGAGCCGTAGGGCTTTTTATATTATCTTCGATTGTAGAGCTAACCAATACTCTTTTCTTCCGTACAAAGAGGGCGTAACCGACCACCATGGCAAATAGCCCGTAAAAAGCCCAAGCAGTAAAGCCCCACTGATAAAAAGTGAATTCGAGAGCCAGGGTTTCTGGTGAAAGTTTAGAAGGGTAAGGTGGATTCTGCTGCATGAAGACGGGTTCTTGAACCGCTCGCAGAAGTATGCCAGCTCCCATTCCGGCACTATACAGCATGGCCGTCCAGGCCCAAAGGCTATGTTCGGGCCTTGCATTTTTCTTACCTAATTTTATTTTACCGAGGGGAGAAAATGCTATGCCCAATAATAAAAGTACGCAGCCGAGGCCTAAATAAAGATAGAAATATCCGAAATAATTACGTACCCAAATGGAAGCGATTTCTATGGCTTCATAACTGCTTTCGGTCGCTAAAAATACCCAAAGCGTAAACAGAAAAATAAAACCAATGGAAAGGGCTAGCAAAGGGTTTTTGAATATTTTCATTTTTGGTATTTGAACCTTTTACTATAATCGATTTTAGGTACTTCGCGCAATATTACGAATCATACCACCGAAGATAAAATAATGAAATGGAACAATACTGTACCAATATAAACGCCCCTTTAGGCCCCTTGGTCGAAATGTGGCAGTTTGATGTAGAATTTGGTCATCATCAATTTTAAATTCTAACCATGCCTCGCCAGGTAATTTCATTTCTGCAAAGAGTAATAGGCGTTTAGCCTCTTTATCGGCTAATAGAACACGCCAAAAATCAAGCGAATCACCGGCAAAAAGTTTGTTAGGGTGCGTTCTTCCACGACGTAATCCCACACCTCCGGAGAGCTTGTCTAAAAATCCCCGTATTTTCCAGAGCCAATTACCGTAATACCAGCCTGTTTCACCGCCGATTCTCCAGATATTTTCCAGTACCCTTGTGGGGTCTTCGACCTTAATTTTTTGGTGGTCGGTTAAAACTCCATATTTAGGCACCTGAATGTATTTTTCAAGGTCTTTTTTAAAACGGCCACTGATCATGCTATCTTTCCAACTGCTTATGACCAAATTTTGTTCTATTTTTTTGAAGGCCATATCAATGGCTTCGCTATAGGTATGTGGATGAATATTCAGAATTTCTTGAAGTCTTTTGTCTTTAGCGATTACCTCTATTTTCATACTGTCGACGAGGTTCATGGCCAATTTGTACGAGGTAGAGGTTACGAAATACAGCCAATAGCTCGATAGTTTGGGTGTCATCACGGGCACGGTAAAAATCCAATTTTTGAACCCTCGGGCTTCGGCATACTTTTCAAGCATTTCTTTATAGCTCAATACATCGGGTCCGGCTATGTCAAAAGAATCGTCATAGGTGTCTTTGTTGCCCAAAACACCGGTAAGAAAAGTAATGATGTCTCTAATGGCAATGGGCTGTGTTTTAGTCAATACCCATTTCGGGGTAATCATAACAGGTAATTTCTCGCACAGATCACGAATGATCTCGAAACTTGAGCTTCCGGAGCCCACTATGATACCAGCCCTTAGTACGGTGAGTTTAAAGGGGCCTTCATATAAAATGTTCTCTACATTTTTTCTTGATTGTAAGTGCTTTGAAAGCCGCTCTTCATTGACGATTCCGCTGAGATAAATAACCTGTTCTACCTTTGTCTGGCCCATATAGACATTAAAATTTTGGGCGGTTTTCGCTTCTAATTCATCGAAAGCGTCGGTGGAGGCACTCATCGAATGTATTAGAAAGTATGCGGCATCAATGTCTTTAGGAATCTTTTCTTGTTCAACTTCCTTCAGAAAATCAATTTCCAAGACCTCTATTTGAGACCGCATTTCTTTCGTAATCGAAAAACGGCCCTCATCGCGAACAGTACAGATAACTTCATGACCATCCTCCAACAATTGGGGAAGCAAACGCATTCCGATATAACCATTCGCCCCTGTAAGTAGTATCTTCATTCGCTGTTTATTGTTTTATAGATCTTCTATAGATGTGGGCATATTATCGGCCTTGTAGCCTAAAAGCTTTTTGAAGAATTTTTGTATCGCCTTGGTATCGGCTTTCACTTTTATAAAATAATGGTCTCGGTAAATCGAATATATGCCCAAGTCACCTTTATAAATGTTGAGTTTGTAGTAGGGTATAACAAGCGCGTAGGTTTCAAGTAATGACCGGAAACGTACTATAATACCCTTAGGGCGCATTTCTATATTACATTGATTACGATTATTATCAAGAATGAGTAGGTTGCTTATTTCTAAACTGGTTTCGGTAATGAACAATCTGGGCGAGCCGATACCGCCCATAGCCCATCGTATTTTGAGCATGAAGGGCTTACCGACCGCTTCATCTATTTTTCGGGTGATTTCTTTGTTGCTGTAAGAGACATTAAAAAGCATAGTTAACGACTTAGATCATGAGCGATTTTACCTAAAAAATCAACGAATGTAAAGTTTTCATAAAGTTAGTCAAAAGCAAAAGAGCTCAATGGCGGTTTGCGAACTAATATGAATGCATCAGCATAAGAAAAGCGTAAAAAATGATTAGTTTTGCAGCCTTATAAATTGAAGAAAACATGGGACTCGAGACTATTTTAGAAGCCAAGGTAAAAGAAGCTGCAACCGAACTCTTTTCTATAGAGCTACCTCAAGTAGAATTTCAGCCGACACGCAAAGACTTCGAAGGTGATATTACCATTGTAGTATTCCCGATGCTTCGTTTCATCAAGGGAAATCCGGTACTAATTGGAGAACAAATAGGAGCTTATTTAGAGAAAGAGGTCGAAGCTGTCTCTGGTTTTAATGTGATTAAGGGGTTTTTGAATATTGCTATAGGCGATGCGTTTTACTTCAATTTCTTTCAAGAAATAAAAGATGTGGTTGATTATGGTTATGGGGCCCAAAGAGATGACGATGCCGTAATGGTCGAATATTCTTCGCCCAATACTAATAAGCCGTTGCATCTAGGCCATATTAGAAATAATTTATTGGGTTATTCGGTCGCTGAAATTTTGAAGGCTTCGGGCAAGAAAGTTTACAAAACGCAAATCATTAATGATCGTGGTATACATATTTGTAAAAGTATGTTGGCCTGGAAACGTTTTGGAAATGGCGAGACACCCGAAAGTACGGGCTTAAAAGGTGATAAACTTGTAGGCAATTACTACGTAGCGTTCGATAAGGCTTATAAGAAACAAGTTTCAGAGCTGGTAGCTAGCGGAACCGATAAAAAAGTAGCCGAAAAGGAAGCTCCAATTTTGATAGAAGCCCAAGAGATGTTGCAAACATGGGAGGCTGGTGATGATGAAGTCGTTTCGCTATGGAAAGAAATGAACGGTTGGGTTTACAAGGGATTTGAAGAAACTTATGCCAATTTAGGAGTCGATTTCGATAAACTGTATTATGAAAGTGATACCTATTTATTAGGAAAGGATGTGGTCGCACAAGGGCTTGAAAAAGGTGTTTTTTACAGAAAGGATGATGGTAGCGTTTGGATTGATTTGACCGATGAGGGTCTTGACGAGAAAATCGTGCTCCGTTCCGACGGAACTGCCGTTTATATGACCCAAGATATTGGTACGGCCATACAGCGCGTAAAAGACCATCCTGATGTTGAAGGAATGGTCTATACGGTCGGTAACGAGCAAGATTACCACTTTAAGGTTTTGTTTTTGATTCTTAAAAAACTTGGTTTTTCATGGTCTGAAAACCTTCATCACCTCAGTTATGGTATGGTCGATTTGCCTAGCGGAAAGATGAAAAGTAGAGAGGGCACCGTTGTCGATGCCGATGACCTGATGAAAGAAATGGCGCAAACCGCTGCCGATATTTCCGAAGAATTGGGGAAATTGGAAGAGTATTCAGAGACTCAAAGACAAGAGCTGTATAAAATGATCGGTCTAGGGGCGTTGAAATATTATATTTTGAAGGTAGACCCGAAAAAAAGGATTCTCTTCGACCCCGAAGAATCGGTAGATTTTCAAGGGAATACAGGGCCTTTCATTCAATATACTTTCGCCAGAATTCAATCTATTCTAAGAAAAGCTGTTGAAACAAATGCTTTCGAGGGTGGCTCTAATAACATCGAACAGTTACATCCAAAGGAAAAAGAGCTGATCAAGCAGTTACAGCTTTTTCCGGAAACGATACAATTGGCCGCCGATAACTATAGTCCGGCATTGATTGCCAATTACACTTATGATCTGGTTAAAGAATTTAACTCTTTCTACCAACAGGTATCTATTTTGGGGGAAACCGATGCCGCTAAAAAGGCATTACGGGTTCAATTGGCCAAAAAAGTAAGTGAGGTGATTGAATCGTCCTTTAAATTACTGGGCATAGGTGTGCCCGAGCGAATGTAGTAGAAAAACTGACCAATCAAAGCTATTGATACTGAAGTAGAATATCAGCGACTTTCCGTAGATTATCTTCTGCGATTTCGGTTTTAGGTGCCAAAGGAAATAGCTGTTGGCCCGGGCGCTTGATAAAAGCGGCACGCCAACCTGACCATAGGGCCCCGGCAACGTCCCAACCGTGAGCCGCTATCATCATACAATCTTCTGGTCGTGCTTTCACGGTTCTTGCGGCCCATGCATAAGATTCGTTAAAAGGTTTAAATTTTCCCGCATCTTCAACACTCAGTCTTTTGTCGAAATAGTCGGTGAGACCGGCAAACTCAAATTGAGCTTTGACCCCATCGTTTGAACCATTGGTGAAAGAAACCAGAGTATATCCTGCTTTCTTTAAGGCTTCAAGTGATTCTTTCACCTCTGGATGAGGTGGTAGAGCTCTTAATGAAGACTTTACAACTTTTCGTGCCTTTTCTTCCGATAGTGAAATATTATTGTTGGCAGCCACCATTTGAAGGGTAGCAGCACCAATATATGCAAAATGTTCATATTTTCCGCTTGCGGAAGTGACCAAGGAGTACTGTAGCATGGTAGTGAACCAAAGTGCTAATAAGTCCTCTCTTCCGCCCAAAGACTCTGCAACCTTCTTTTTTAAAGGAGCGAGGTCTAAGAGAGTCTCGTTTACATCAAAAAATAAAATTTTTGGTCTTTGCTTTTCCATAGTTTGAAGATTTAGCGATTAAGTTGTGACTTGTTCGTATAAGATAAGGGTAATGCCTGCAATGGGCAATGGAATGTTCTGATGAAGCAAACATTTAATTTTTAAGGCTTAAATTAAAAAAGCGTCGATGAACAACCGACGCTTTTCAAAACTTACATTAAGATATTTAGTTTTTGCTCCATTCAAATTTTTGGAATGGTTTGTCTACAGGTGTTTCTGCAATGTGATTGGTATAATTACTGATGACCTTTTGTGAAAGCCCAAGAATAATCTCTAACAATTGCCTTTGGGTGAAACCTGCATTGTAAAATGTATTGATTTGTTCTCTACCAATGTTACCTCGATTACGAACAATTTCTAAAGTTGTTTCGTGCAAAACCTGCAATTTTTCGGTAGGTAAAGTGGTGCCGTTACGAAGTGCTTCAGTAATTTCGTCGTCTACCTTCATCGATTTGGCAATCGCAGTATGCGCGGGTACGCAATAGTGACATTCATGCTCAACGTTGATTGTTTGCCAAACAACGGTCAGTTCATCGTTGTTGAACGAAGAGTTTACGAACAGTTCATGAATCGATTGGTAGGCTTTCAATAGACCCGGGGCTTCTGCCAATGCACCATGTAAGTTGGGTATATACCCGTAGGCTTTTTGAGAATTCTCTAATAGAACCTTACTCTCTTCAGGAGCAGTTTCAATAGTATGTATTTTTAAGGTTTCACTTGTTTGTGTACTCATAATTCTAATTTATTTAAATTAATAATACTAAACGTTCGTTTAGTTTAAGTTCAAAAAAAATGTTATATTCTTTTGAATGTGTTTTCGATGTAGTTCTCTAGCTGTGTCGGATTAAATATCCGTGTGGCCGATGAAAGTCCGAACATAGAAATAATCAGGTAATCGGCCTTTTGTTCAAGTTCAAGTTCATTTAAGTTGCCATCTCTTTTCAAACTATCTAGAAAAACCTGTCTTACCTCATTGGTGAATTGACTTAGGGTTTCTTTAATTTTCTCATCGGCATCTGTACCGATTTCATTGGCGGTATTGGTAATCAAACACCCCTTACCGAACTCGGTCTCTTTTGAAAAGGCAATAAAATCAAAGAAGTATTCCCGTATAGACTCGATGCCCATTTCTGAAGCCCTTAATTTAGAGAGTAGTGTGTTTAATTTCTTTTTATAACAATCAAGACTTTTTAGAAAGACACCGTTTTTACTGCCAAAACTCGAATAGATGGAAAATTTATTAATGCCCATTTCTTTTTCCAGCATTTGCATAGAGGTAGTCTCGTAACCATTGCGCCAAAACAGATTCATTGCCTTGTCGATAACTTCTGTCTCTATATATTGCTTTTTTCTTGCCATTTAAAAAAGAACTACACCGCAAAACTAAACAATCGATTAGAAATAAAAAAATCTTTAACTTTTATTTGAGATTAGACTTGCTTATAAAACAGTTATTTAAATAAAATGAACTGACAAGGTATCTGTATTAAAATCGAATTCTAAAACTAAGGTTTGGGGTCAAGCCTAAAGAAGTTGTAGAGATGGTTTCTATTTCGCTTTGTCCGTTAAGTTGGTAATAGGTATTGATGGTGTTTTTTCGGTCGGTAAAATTCAGAACCGATACGCCTGCAGTAGCTTTCAAATTTTCATTGATTTCAAAGTTATAGATGGCCGAGGCATCTGCGCGCAAGTATTCTGGCAGTCGACTGCTGTTAGGCTCGTTATAATTTATTCGATTGGGAAAAAATGTAGTGTCCACAGGCTCATCGCTATCCGGTTGGGTAAAAGGGCGGCCAGTGTGATAATTAAGTCCGAGGCTAAATTTAAAAGCATTTAACGTATATGTTCCGGCAAAAGTAACGGTGTGCTTGATGTCTAAATTATTCGGAAATTTCGAAGGAACTACATCAGTAAAACTATAATCATTAATGTTGTAGGTGTAACTTGCCCAAACACTATAGATATCGGTTTTTTGGTTGATGAGAAACTCCATGCCCTTTACCTCATATTTTCCTATTTCACCATTGAACTGATCTTGATTTTGAAATCCCTGGGTCGAAGTACTAATACCATCAACCTCTTTATAGAACGCTTCAGCACCTACAAAAAAGTTTTCAGAATCATAATTGAGACCTAATGAGCCCTGTTTGCTTTTGGTAATGGGGAGCGTGGTTCCGTCAGATACGATCCATCTTCTCTTTTCTATACCCAAAAAATTCTGTTCCAAGTCCAAAATTTGGTTAGTGGCCTGACTTTTAAACTCTCCGAGAGCTTGAACTTTTAGTTCTTGTGTTAGTGCATAATTGATACTTAAGCGCGGTTCAAGAATTAATTCTTCAAAAGTATCGGGATTCTGTAAAAGGTTAAATCGAAGACCTCCCCTAAGAAAAAGCTTTTGATTTTCAGTTTCATAATCGATTTCTGAAAATAGGGCATGACTTCGAACCACATTTCTTACATTACTTTGAAAAGGAGGTTGTGAAACGTTGGTTCTATTTGTAATGCCCGTTTCTGTAAATTGATAGCCATTGAGCCAGTTCAATTGTGTATTGGGCTCGTAAACTGTGTTCAGTTTGACCGAGCTCTCTTCGACCTTGTTATTCTGTAATAGCACTTGCTGCGCGTTCATGCCAATATTTTGGGCTTCGAGATTATACCGTGTATAGTAGACATTGATTTGGGACGAAAAGTTTTCACTCCAGTCACTTTTCAGGTTTGTGCCGAACGACAGGTTGGTCTGGTCAAGAGTACTTTGGGTTGTTTCTTCGCTATTCATCTCTCGTTCAGAGTAATTCAATAGATTGTTGATGTTTATAAAACTGAACCGCAATTTGTGCTTTTGATTGATATCATACAACAGTTTGCCTGTGATGTCATAGAAATAAAAGTTTCCGTCTTGGGCTACTTCATTTTCGTTAAATACTCTGGTAAAGAAATTTTTATATGTCGGGGTGTTTACCAAATCGGTAATCGATCGTCTCGCTGAAAATTGAACGGCAACGTTTTCCTTTAATGGAATATGCGCATAGGCATCACCACCAATAAGATTAAAACCTGCTCCACCCAAGAAACGGTTCGCTATATCATCTTTGGTTCGCATATCAATAATGCCGCTTACACCATCACCATATTGACTGCTAGTGCCGTTTTTGATAAGTGTGACGTTATCAGTTAAATAAGGGTTGAATGCAGAGATGAGCCCGAAAAAGTGACCGGATTGATACATTTTTATGCCATCCCAAAGAATTAGGTTTTGATCGTTGCTGCCCCCCTGATATTTATATCTGAAACCGTTTCGTCAATACTTTTTATACCGGGTAATGCCTGTACGGTCTGAAGAACGTCTGGCTCGATAAGACCAGGAAGAATACCGAATTCTTCATTGTTCATTTCAATGCTTCCATCAGTTTGTTTAATAAGCCCTTTGGTCAAAAATTCATAAACCACGACTTCTTCGAGCTGTTGATAGTATTGTGCCA
Organism: Flavobacteriaceae bacterium MAR_2009_75; assembly: GCA_002813285.1. Classification (NCBI taxonomy): domain Bacteria; kingdom Pseudomonadati; phylum Bacteroidota; class Flavobacteriia; order Flavobacteriales; family Flavobacteriaceae; species Flavobacteriaceae bacterium MAR_2009_75. The sequence goes on along the minus strand of PHTZ01000001.1, from coordinate 1,087,069 downwards.
ATAAAAGTATTTTACATGGATGTTGACCGGTTAACTCTGAAGCGGTTACGATAAGGTTTTTAAAACCAACAAATGTAATGCGTAGAACAGCATCTTTAGGAACGCTCTTCAGGGAAAAATATCCGTTTTCATCCGTAACGGTTCCTAAATTACTACTTAGTACTTCGACGGTAGCGCCATTGACCGTATTTTGCTTAAAATTATCAAATACAGTAGCGCAAATATCTAAAGTTTTGTTTAAGCTAATTGCATAGTAGCGCTCGCTTAATTTTTCGAAGTGCAGCTGAGTCTTGGCTTCGATTTTTTCAATAACGACTTCTAAATTTTTGGTGGCTTGAACATTTACTCTTATTCCACGAATGTACTCATCGACATATGAGAATTTAACACTGTGAATCGTTTCGAGTTGCTGAAGTAATAAAGTTAATTCAGTGTTGGAGGTAGTTTCTTGTGCCTGGATTTTTAAAAAGAAAATGAAGCAGACAAGACTAAGGCAAACAAGAATTTTGTTCCGGATTTTATTCGCCATAGAAGAGCACTTTGGTGCCCTCTAATTTAAACTTTATTTGTGAAGGCGTACTAATGCTCTTTAACGCAAGTTCTCTATCTGTATTGCTAAAGGTGCCGGTGAACAATTGATCGATATCGATATTTTTAGTTTCAACCTGAATATCGTGTTGTCTCTCAAACTCCTCTAAAACATATTTAAGCGGTACACTCTTGAAAGAACTTTCTTTGTTAAGCCAAGAGGGAGATAAGCTACTTTGTTCTTGTGTAGCAATAATTCGACCGTCCATTACCTTAAAAGAATTACCGGCGGGTAATTTGGTCAACTCTTTATTATAGGTTACACTTACCAAACCTTCGAAACAGACAATCTCAAAAAGACCTTCTCGTTGAGTTACATTAAATTGAGTGCCTAAGACGGCCACTGTGCCATCATCGGTTTCAACAGTAAACTGTTTGCCTTTTGCGACTTTAAAGAAAGCCTCGCCATTTAATTTTACATTTCTGCTATCTTTCCAATTGCGTTCGCTGAACGTAATTTGCGAACCGGCATTAAGAAATACCTCAGAATTGTCTGGTAGTACGATCTCTTTACTTTCAGCGTAGTCGGTTACATATTTTTCATCAAGGGTGTTCAGATAAAAATACGCTCCGAACATTATAATTGCAGCTGCAGCTGCGACTCTTATGAACTTTTTGAAAGGATGTAGCTGAACTACTTTACTATCGTTCAAAGTTTGTCGATTCTTAATTGCGGTCAAAGCCTTATCAGCATCAAAGTCTGGTGATTCTAACGCTTTGGAAGCTTCAAGAATTTGTGCATAGGTGGCATACTCATCAGAATTTTTAAATTCTGCGAGTTCTGGCTCCGTGAGTTCGCCATTCAACCATTTTGCTAAATAATTCTCTTGCATTTCTCTGGCTTATATGCTCTATAACAATCATCTATAGAAAAACCCTACTATATTCCATCAATTTTTTCTCGAAGTGATTTAAGTGCCAAATGCATGCGCTTTTCGATAGCCTTTACACTTAGCCCCTCCATTTCTGCAATTTCTGCATATTTCTTTCCGTCGATACGATTTAATAAAAAAGTAGTTCGTTGATTATCGGGCAAACTATTCAAGGCCCTGTCCAATTTTTCTTTGAATTCGCTTTCCTCCATTAGAAATTCAGGAGATTCATTTGTTGCCTTTAAACTACGGTCAGCATATTTCAAACGTATTTTTTCGGCTTTTATCACATTGAGGTACAAATTATTGGCGACGGTATAAACATAAGACCTCGCTTTTACCGGTGAGACCTTACGGCAATTTTCCCACAATTTCATAAATGCCTCTTGAACAGCATCGTAGGCCTTTTCTTCATTTCCGAATTTGTAATAAATGTAATTAAAAACCGTTTTAGAGTCAGCTTTGAAGATGGCTCCGAAAACCTGCTCTTCGCAAACATTGTCTTTATTTTCGGTTTTCAATGAGGTAGGTTTTTTTCAAAGATATTTTAAAAATCTGAAATTGACCAAGTAGGGTATTTTAAAAGATTGTTGTTTTACTTTTGAAGTGACAAAAATTCCAAATCGTTATGAAAAATTACTTTAGATTTTCGCTGTATACCTTCCTACTGGGTGCTGCGATGACTTTAATTTCCTGCCAAGATGAGGAGCCTTTTGCTGAAGATATTGACCAAGAACAGACCTTGACAGCAAATACAAGTGAAATGGAAATGATGAAAAGAATAGTCGATAACGATGGTTCTTACGATAATATAGTTGACGGTGCAAGTTGTTTTGATATTCAATTTCCATATACTGTGGTAATCAATCAGTCAGAAATTGTTGTAGAAGCAATGGCCGATCTCGAGCTTGTTGAAGAAGCTCTAGATGAATTAGATGACGTAGATCATGATATGGATTTGATTTTCCCCATTGCCATTACTCTATCAGATTATACTGAAGTTACAGTTACAAATTCTGAAGATTTTCAGAGCATTGCAGAGAAATGTGTGGAAGGTGGCGATGATGAAGATATCGAATGTATCGATGTAGTATACCCGCTGACCGTTTTTACCTATAACCCTAATTTTCAGTTGACCAATACGGTAGAAGTAGAGAGCGATTTTGAATTTAGAAGGTTTTTTGCAGGCTTGAACGAAAGTGATTTGATGAGTTTTGATTTTCCTATATCATTTCTGCATGCTGATAGCACAAACATTACGGTCAATAGTAATAGTGAGTTGGCCAATGCCATTGAGAACGCTAAAATGATCTGTGATGAAGATGATGATGATGATTATAACGATGACGATTTTACTGAAGAGAGTCTGAATAGCGTTTTGGTCAAATGCCCCTGGGAAATCAGAAGATTAGAGAAATCAACAGTAGATAATACTGAGCAATACGTAAATTACTTTTTGACTTTTAGTGAAGAAGGAAGGGTGGTTGCAAGCAATGAGTTTGGTTATGCAATGGAAGGTGAATGGAGTACCAGGGTCGCTGACTATAGAGTCGTTCTAGAAGTAGAGTTCGATAGTTCTACCGACTTTAACGGTGATTGGTGGGCATATGAAATTGCCGACGAAAAGATAAAACTGTTTACTGATGACGAAAACAAAATTGTTTTAGAAAAGGCCTGCGATTATAAGCCTAACGAATGTTCAGAGTCATATGTCAAGGAGAATCTAAAAGAATGTAGTTGGGAGATTTTAAACGAGGATGGAACTTTCTTCGAAGAATTGATCATTGAATTTTCGAGTGAAATGCATATCTACGTTAGAAACCCTAATGGAACTGTGGTTGACGAAGGAAGTTGGTCAATCTCAGGTAACGTGATTACGTTATCAGATCTGAAAAAAACACTTGCGAATTATATCGGCGAATGGGAAGTTATCACATGCGGTGAAGGTCGGTTTAATCTCAAAAGAAGTGATGAGGTCATAGTATTGGTCATGCAATGCGAAGAAGCAAATCAATAGAAGAATTTTTCAGATAGGTTATCTGAAATTGTACCCCACAAAGAGAAAAGCACCCGTCATAGATGGGTGCTTTTTGATTTCATATGGTTTTAAGGTTTGGGCTTCTCAGGTCAAAGGTGAAGCTATTACTAAACCTTTGCTGACCTTTAACTGCACTAGTTTGCCAATAGGGCTTTGAACGATAACTTATTTTTATACGAATACCTCTATCTTTCCCATAGTTATTATTAAATTTGCCTTTCTTCAAAATGTACTTGAACGATGTTCGATAATTTAAGCGAAAAACTCGATAAGGCCTTACATACCCTCCGTGGGCATGGGCAGATTACTGAAATTAATGTTGCAGAAACTACAAAAGAGGTCCGTAGGGCACTTTTAGATGCAGATGTTAACTTTAAAATCGCCAAAGAATTTACCAATAGGGTAAAAGAAAAGGCATTGGGCCAAGATGTACTGACCACGCTACAGCCAGGGCAGTTAATGGTTAAAATCGTTAAAGACGAGTTGACCCAATTAATGGGAGGAGAAAGTGAAGGCATCAATCTCTCTGGCAACCCGTCGATAATATTAATGTCCGGTTTACAAGGTTCGGGTAAAACTACATTTTCTGGTAAGCTTGCGAATTTTTTGAAGACCAAAAAAACCAAAAAACCATTATTGGTAGCCTGTGATGTCTATCGCCCGGCGGCAATTGATCAGTTGCAAGTGGTCGGGGAACAGATTGGTGTTGAGGTCTATTCCGATAGAGAAAACAATGATCCCGTAGCAATTGCCCAAGCGGGTATTGCAAAGGCCAAATCTGAAGGTTACAATGTAGTTATCATCGATACCGCAGGTCGTTTGGCCGTGGATGAAATGATGATGAACGAAATATCGAATATTCATGCCGCCATTCAGCCGGAAGAAACCCTATTTGTGGTCGATTCTATGACAGGTCAAGATGCGGTGAATACCGCTAAGGCATTTAACGATGTCTTGAATTTTGATGGGGTGATATTGACCAAGTTAGATGGTGATACCCGCGGTGGTGCCGCTATTTCTATTAAATCGGTGGTTGATAAACCTATAAAATTTATTGGTACGGGTGAAAAGATGGAGGCCATCGATGTCTTTTATCCTTCGCGTATGGCCGACCGTATTTTGGGTATGGGTGACGTGGTGTCTTTAGTTGAACGTGCACAAGAGCAGTTTGATGAAGAGGAGGCGAGAAAAATCCAGAAGAAAATTGCCAAAAATAAGTTCGGTTTTGATGATTTTCTATCCCAGATTCAACAGATCAAGAAGATGGGTAATATGAAAGACCTTATGGGCATGATACCGGGCATGGGCAAAGCTTTAAAGGGTATGGATATTGACGATGATGCATTCAAGCACATTGAGGCCATAATTCATTCGATGACTCCAGATGAAAGGGCAAACCCTTCTAAACTTAATCACAGTCGCAAAAAGCGAATTGCTAAAGGTAGTGGGCGCGAAGTACAAGAAGTAAATCAGCTTCTTAAACAATTCGACCAAATGAGCAAGATGATGAAAATGATGCAAGGCGGCGGAGGCAAAAAAATGATGCAGATGATGGGCGGTGCCTTAGGTCGTAGTTAAATTATAGTATATACCTTGTCTTAAAGACTTTCAAAAAAAATAGTCTCCTTCGAAAATAAAATTACCAGTAGAACAGCATGAAAATTTTAGACGGTAAAAAAATTTCAAACGATATTAAAGATGAAATTGCTGCCGAGGTAGCGCAAATGAAAGAGCGTGGTGAAAAAGTACCACATTTGGCAGCTGTTCTCGTGGGTAATGATGGCGCTAGTCTAACCTATGTGGGTAGCAAAGTGCGTTCATGTAAGAAAATCGGTTTTGAATCTACTTTGATTCAATTACCGGAAGAAACTACCGAAGAAACCTTATTGCAAAAAGTTAAGGAACTTAATAGCAACCCTGAAATCGATGGGTATATAGTGCAACTTCCGTTACCAAAGCATATCGATGAACAGAAAGTTTTAATGGCGGTTGACCCGGATAAAGATGTAGATGGTTTTCATCCCGTAAATTTTGGTAAAATGGCTTTGGATATGGAGTCTTTCATATCTGCAACGCCTTTTGGTATAATGGAACTTTTAAAACGCTACGATGTCGATACCGAAGGCAAAAATGTAGTCGTAATAGGCAGAAGTCATATCGTTGGTAGGCCAATCAGTATTTTAATGAGTCAAAAGGGTAAAGCTGCTAACAGTACGGTTACTTTGACTCACAGTCGTACCAAAAACATTGAAGAACTTACCCAACAGGCCGATATAATTGTTTCCGCTCTTGGCGTACCTGAATTTTTAAAGGCCGAAATGGTGAAAGAAGGTGCCGTGATAATCGATGTGGGCATCACTCGGGTAGCAGATGACTCAAGAGAAAAAGGGTATTATATTACCGGTGATGTTGATTTCGCCAATGTAAGTAAAAAAGCATCTTTTATTACTCCTGTACCAGGTGGTGTTGGCCCAATGACTATTGCCATGTTGTTGAAAAATACTTTGTTGGCTAGAGAGCGCCACAGGGCTAATAAAGAAAACTGATTTCTTAATATGTAAACCTTTTTCTGGTTAATTGCTATTATCGTCATTGAAAGACCTTCATCGGAGTGCCTATACCGCCTCATGTCTAGAGCTGTAAGACATATATTCTATTTTTTTTTTAACATATTAGAATAAGAGCGCCTCTTTTTGCGTTAGTAGGTAGCGTATCATTATTTTGGTGTTTTTCAGTATAGAACTGATTGAATACTTCCCCCCGTGTAGTAATAGATACTTTCATCATTAACTATACTTTCTATTTTACATGAGCATAGCTTTAGATCCTTTCTTTAATTTATCGATGGATTGCCTTTGTATTGCTGACTACGATGGTTATTTCAAGAAAATTAATCCTGCATTTGTTGAGTTATTAGGATATTCGGAAGATGAATTACGTTCTCGGAAAATTTGTGAGTTTATTTATGAAGAGGATAGGGAGCGTACCGCGATTCACAGAGATTATTTAATAAATAATCGCCCCTTGGTCAATTTTGAGAACCGCTATGTATGTAAATCTGGTGAATTGGTTTGGTTGCACTGGACCTCTATACCCGTGCCTGAGGAAAAATTGGTATATGCTATAGCAAGAGATATAAGCTTTACAAAGGGACTGGAAAAAGAAAGGGTTTCTCATTTGAGCGAATTATCTCAGCTGAATAATGAACTTAAAAGACTTAATTATGTAACCTCACATGATCTAAGGTCACCGGTTAACAATTTGATTTCAATGGTTGATCTAATCGATTCGAGTAAAATTGAAGATGGTGAAACACTCGAGATTTTAAGATTTGTCAAACTATCTGCCGAGGGCTTGAAAGATACTTTAGATTCATTTGTTGACACCTTAAAAGAAAAAGAACTTCATACTGAAAGTGTCGAGAAAGTATATTTTGCTCCAGTGTTTGAAAAAGTATGTCACTCAATAAAATCGTTGATTAATAAAACCCAAGCTGAAGTTGCAGTCGATTTCTGTGACTTAGATCATATATTTTTCAATAGGGCATATCTTGAAAGTATATTTCTGAATCTGATAACCAATTCAATAAAGTATGCAAGACCTGGTGTACAACCTGTGATAACTGTAAGGGCCCGTCAAAAAGAGAACGTGAAAACTTTAGTTTATGCCGATAACGGTCTCGGTTTTGATTTGGATAAAGTAGGTCATCTTATTTTCAACTTAAATCAAAGTTTTCATTCCAACCAAGATAGTAAGGGTGTGGGACTTTATTTGGTGCATAAACATGTCATCAGTCTAGGTGGAAATATTAGTGTAGACAGTAAAGTGAACGAAGGAACTACCTTTACCATAAACTTTCGCGCATAGCAAAATTTATAATTCTTATCCAGTTAAAAAGAGCTAGTAGGGTTAATGGTCCAAGCCTTAACTTTAATTAAGGCTCTATTTTATAAGGCTGATTTTTGAAACCTGGGTTTTTCCCGTAATAACCGTATCACCGGGCTTGATTATTTCGATATCATTACTGTCATCTATACTACAACTACTGAAGGCCACAACTGTACCTAATATAGATAATGAGAGAAGTATTTTTTTCATACTTGAAACTTATGGGGCTAGTTCGTCTTTCAGTAACGTTTAAAACTAAGTTTCAGTATTATGTTTTATAATCTTATGCGGTAAAACCTGACACCTCCTTATAAAACCTTTACTTTTGCCGTTTTCCTTTTTAAAATGTCAGCTACTAACCGCTTTTCTATAATTGATCCTGCAAAAAGTCCTGTATTCTACGGCTATATTATTCTCGTAATCGGTACGCTAGGTATTTATTGTAGTATTCCGGGGCAAACCATTGGGGTTTCCGTTTTCACCGACCCGGTAAAAGATGCTTTGGGCCTATCTCGAAACCAGTTTAGTAATGCCTATATGATCGGTACTATTTGTAGTTCTTTGGTGATTGGTAGGGCAGGGGTATGGTTCGATAAATATGGGGCGCGTTATGTTGCTTTTTTTGCGGCCTTGACCTTGGCTTTGGCCCTTTTTTTATGCTCATGGTCTGTTCAAATGAGTGAAACCATTAAGAGTTGGTTGAATTTGAGCACTTGGTTGGTTCCGTTTTTACTTATGACCGTTCTTTTTTTCATTCTCAGGTTCTCTGGGCAAGGGGTGCTCACTATGGCCTCAAGAAATGTGATAATGATTTGGTTCGATAAGAATAGGGGCAAGGTTAATGCTATCAGTAGCGTAGCTATTTCCTTTGGTTTTTCATCTTCTCCCTTATGGGTTAATGCTTTAATAGAAGGGTATAGCTGGCAAATGACTTGGCAGTTTCTTGCCATCGGTCTTTTGGTTTTCAGCATCATTGTGTTACAATTTTATAAAAATAAACCGGAAGAACATGGGCTTCTCCCTGATGGAAAGGTTACAGAGTCGAGTAATGATGAGAAACATGTGCCCGTTGCAAAGCAGTATACCGCTAAAGAAGCTCAAGCCACCCGTGCTTTTTGGATGTATGCCCTTATACTCGCCTTTAACAGCTTTTTCATCACGGGGCTGACGTTTCATGTAGTTTCGGTATTTGCCAGTGAGGGTTTCCCCAAAGACGATGCTATCTCCATATTTTTACCTGCCTCAGTAGTAGCGGTAACGGTATCAACTGTGTTTAATTTTTTAAGTGATTATCTAAAATTAAAACTGTACCTCTACTTAATGATTTTCGGGGGAGTTTTAGCATCGGTCGGTTTTCTTTTTCTTTCTACAGCCATCGGAGTGCCTTTTCTGATAGGTGGTTTTGGTATTCTTGGTGGGTTTTTCGCAGTACTTAATGCTATCGTATGGCCTAGGTTCTATGGTCGTACCCATCTTGGTGCTATTACGGGAAAGGTAATGTCTTTTCTTATTTTGGCCAGCGCCTTGGCACCGTCGATTTTCAGCCTATGTCTATCCACTTTTGGGTCGTACCAGTTGATGGGTTACTTAGGTCTAGCTTTTTTATTGTTTCTCGCCTTGGCTTCCATAAAGGCCAACAATCCACAGTAATCATTAAATTTGGTTCGATAAGATTCGCATACTTTAGTGGAGTCTAGTACTCAAAATATCTATTCGTTGCGATTAAATGCCAAATGGGCAAAAAAAAGCCTGCTTAATGCAAAAATAAGCGTTGATACCAGAAAGATCTCAGATTAACTTTCAAGATTCTAAGCTATATACTTTCGCTGATATGCTTAATAACAGTACTTACCATGCTGTTTTATTTATACTATTACTAATTACCTAATATTCAAAAACCAAAACAAAACCTTAATGAAAAAAGTAATTACTATTTTTTGCCTTTCAATTATCCTTTTCTCGTGTAAGACAGAGAAAAAAACAGAAGTAAAAACTGAAACTTCCGAAACAGAGTCAACTGCCGATGCTGAAGAGTGGATTTATCTTTTCGATGGATCGACCACCGAAGGGTGGCGAGCATATAACGGAGAAGATTTATCGCCACAGTGGGTTATAGAAGACGATGTACTCACCTTTGATACCGAAAAGAGAACCGAGGCGAACAGAAAAGGGGGCAACGATATTATTTATGCCGCTGAAGAGTTCGATAATTTTGAACTGGCTTGGGAATGGAAAATACCCGAAGGCGGTAACAGTGGTATGCTTTATCATATTAAAGAAGGCGACTGGGGTATGCCCGAGATTTCACCCGAATATCAAATGTTAGATGATTTAAAGTGGGAAGAGATCAATGACGCCAAGCTTGAAGACTGGCAAAAGACCGGTGCCGATTATGCGATGCATGTACCTGATGAAGCACAAAAGATAATAAAATCAGCTGGTGAGTGGAATACATCTCGCGTGATTTTCACCCCAGAAAATGTTGAGCATTGGTTGAATGGCAAGAAGTTACTCTCTTTTGTGCCGTGGAGCGAAGACTGGGAGAAACGTAAAAGTGAGGGAAAATGGAAAGATTCTCCTAAATACGGTACCTTTAAAAGCGGGTATATCGGCTTTCAGGATCATGACAGTCCATTATGGCTTAAGAACATAAAGATTAAAAAACTATAAATCCAAACTAACTAAAAATGAACAAAAGGGAATTTCTAAAAAGTGCCGCAGCAGTATCATCATTCGCCTTATTGCCGAATGCAGCTTGGGCTTTTCAAAGTGGTAAACGATTACGCACGGCACATATAGGTGTGGGTAACATGGGGGGTGAAGACCTAAAGGCTATCTCCTCACATAAGTCTGTTGATGTTGTAGCCCTGTGTGATGTTGATTCTATCAACTTGGCCAAAGCACATAAATTACATCCGGGAGCCAGAGTGTTTTTCGATTATCGCACCATGCTCGATGAAATGGGAGAGAACATTGATGCGGTTATCGTATCGACACCCGACCATACACATGCACCGGCATCTTTAAAGGCCATGCAGATGAATAAGCCGGTCTACTGTCAAAAACCATTGACCCATTATGTTGAAGAGTCGCGAGAAATGATGAAGGTGGCCAAAGAAAAGAATTTGGTGACGCAAATGGGCATTCAGGTACATTCATTCTATGATTACCGATTGGCCACACTATTGATACAATCCGGTATTATTGGTAAGGTTCATACCGTACGTGCATGGTCACCAAAATCATGGGGTTATAACGGTGAAGCTCCAGAGGGAGAAGACCCAGTACCGGCACAGTTAGATTGGAACCTGTGGTTGGGCACTTCAAAAGAGCGCCCTTATAAAGATGGTTATTACCACCCGGGAAATTGGAGAAAGCTTTTAGATTATGGTTGTGGAACACTCGGTGATATGGGGGTGCATATCTTCGATACCCCATACAACGCCTTGAATCTAGATGTTCCGATGACCGTTAAAAATGAATGCCGTGAACCAAATGGATTCGGATATCCTGAGAACAATACGGTAACATACGAATTTCCAGGTACTGAATATACTGCCAAAAACCTCAAGTGGGTCTGGTACGATGGTCCTGGAATGCCTCCGGAGCATGAAGATTTAATCTTGCCTGGCGGCAAAGGCTCAGCAGGTAAAAAACAGCAGAAAGATGAAAGTGTAAAAGACAAAATATCTCTTGATGCGGGTATGGCAGGTGCAGGTGAATTGCCTGATCAGGGCGCTATGTTCATCGGTAAAAAGGGCCGTCTGTTATTGCCCCATTTTATGCAGTTGCCGAAGAAAATCGTTAAAGGCAAATATGTAGATATTTCTAAGGAAATAGCTGAGGTTTCAAAAGCCAATAATTTAGGCGAACCCATTCGAAATTATGAATCTGAAGGGCCAAAACATTACCATCAATTTGTTGATGCTTGTTTGGGTAAAGGTGCGACTACTGCACCTTTCTCATATGCCGGCCGATTGACGGAGACTATTCTTTTAGGGGTAATCGCAGGTCGTTTTCCTAATCAAACACTTCACTGGGATGCTGAAACGGCCAAGTTTGCCGAAAATGAAGCTAACCAATATTTGGGTGGAGATTATAGAGATTTCTAGATAGCTATCTATTTAGAATTTAAGTCCGTATTTTATTTTCTGTTGGTGCACTGAAAAGTGCCTCTTACAACTTAATTTAGTAAACCTGAGATAACATATTTGTTCATCAGGAAAAACAAGTGTAAAAGTTGTAAATTACCAAGCTAGAAAATAGATTACGGATTTTTTTTGTACTATTTGTGATTAGGTACAACCTAAAAAATACAACGAATTACGATAAACTTATCTCAAAACTACATTAAATGAAATATAGAAGATTCGGAAGAACCGAGTGGCAAGTAAGTGAAGTCGGTTATGGCATGTGGGGCATGGCCGGATGGACGCAATCTGATGATGAACAATCGGCAAAATCGCTTGATTTGGCCGTGGAGAACGGGGTTAATTTTTTTGATACCGCTTGGGGTTATGGCGAGGGCCATAGCGAAGAACTCTTAGGTGAGTTGGTTCGTCGACATCCAAAGGAAAAATTGTACACGGCGAGTAAAATACCACCTAAGAATTTTCAATGGCCTGCAAAGCCTGAATATGCTTTTGAAGATTCATATCCTATTAACCATATTGTTGAGTATACCGAGAAGACCTTGACCAATTTGGGGATGGAACGCATCGATTTGATGCAGTTTCATACTTGGGACGACAGTTGGTCTCGTCGAGAAGAGTGGCAAAGAGCAGTAGAAGATTTAAAGAGAGATGGAAAAATAGGGGCCATGGGCATAAGCGTGAATCGTTGGGAGCCAGAAAATGGTATTGAAGCGTTAAAGACAGGTCTTATCGATGCCGTACAGGTAATATATAATATTTTTGACCAAAACCCTGAGGATGTACTTTTTCCCCTTTGCGAAGAAAAAGATATTGCGGTTATTGCCCGAGTGCCTTTTGATGAGGGAACATTGACAGGAAACATAAGCAAGGATACTGTTTTTCCGGAAGGTGATTGGCGAGGTACTTATTTTGTGCCCGAAAACTTGAATTCAAGCGTAGACCATGCCGATGCCTTACGACCACTTATTCCCGAGGGAATGACCATGGCCGAAATGGCCCTGCGATTTATTCTTGAAAATAAAATCGTTGGTACAACTATACCAGGTATGCGAAAGCAAAGAAATGTTTTGGCCAATACGGCCACTAGTGATGGAAATAGCTTGCCTGCCGATTTAATTAAGGAACTGAAAACCCATCGATGGGACAGAACTCCGACCGAATGGTCACAATAATCTATTTGGCGAAAAGTTGAGATTTGTCTTTGAACGCTTTGAACTCAAGGGCATTATCAGCAGGGTCTAAAAAGAACATCGTAGCTTGTTCGCCGACTTGACCTTCAAAACGAATATAGGGTTCGATTAAAAATTGAACCCTTTTATTTTTTAACTCGTTGGCAAAAGATTCAAAAGTATCCCAGGGTAAAACGACTCCGTAATGGGGTACAGGTATCTCGTGACCGTCTACGGGGTTATGATGTAAACTTTCCATTTGAGATTTAGGTTTGTAGTGAATCACCAACTGGTGGCCAAAGAGATTGAAATCTACCCAGTGGTCACTACTTCTACCTTCTTCACAGCTCAATACATCGCGATAAAAAGTTCGGCATTCATCTAAATTATGAACGTGTATGGCAATGTGAAACGGACTTATATTTTTCATCTATAGTTAATAGGATTGGTTGTAATTTGTTTAAATGTTATTGCCCGATTATCTAATCAATTCTTAAGAGGTTTATTGAAATCTGGTGTGATATTTTTCTTAGCCTCTTTTACATTGACGTACTGCTCTAAATCTCGGAGGGCGATTACAGTATAATTATTTTTAGATAGGTATTCGAGATATTTTTTAAACAACTCTGGCGAAGTATTTACCCAAGGGTGTTCGATATCGGGTACCCCGTGAAGGGTTAATATGGTGATTTTTCCATTTTTCGCTCTGGTGAAAGCTTCTAAAATTTCCTTTTCGTTATTTTCATCGGTTGCCCAACTTGGAATGAGGTAGGGGTGATCTATAATTGGGTTGTAAGGTCTGCTCCCTCCGGCACGGGCGAAAACATAATTTCTATCCTGTAAAAAACTTAAAGCCTTGGGGTCAAGTCCGTAACCGGGGTAAGCAAAATTCTTTGGTTTCTCAATGTTTAAAGAATCGCACACATGCTCAATATAAGATAGTTCAGCATCGAACCCTTCTTTTTTCAATTTACTAACGTTGGCGTGGTTTCGTGTATGATTGGCAATTTCAAACCCCATAGTATCTAGCTTCTTTATTTGCCTCCAGTTCATATAAAGCGTACTATCACTATAATTAGGAGGAAACTCACAAACGAAGAAGGTAGCATTAAAGCCATACTCTTTTAATAGAGGGGCAACTACCGAATACTGGCTGGCCGGGGCGTCGTCAAAAGTTAGCACTACTAGTCTATCGGGAATGGGTTGTTTTAATATCTGGGCAGCTGATACTGCGCACGTCAAGAATAGCAAAGAAAAGAACAAACGATTTTTCATATACTCTTAAATACTAAAGATAGCCAAATATAAAACAGCAATGAAAGGATTGACCACGGCGGTTTTATAAACTAATCCCTTGGCTACTGCAGTCCGTTCGCGATTACATAGAATCAAATCATTGAGGATACATACAAGTAACTAATGACGAACAGAATCTTGAAGAGAAAAACAGACGGCTAGGGCAGTATTAAAAAGCCTGCGTAGCTGCGTTTATTTAAGATTCATGAAAAGGCTTTATAAAGTAGAGAGATTGTCCCTTCAATTTTCAAGTTTAAGGGGGCTAACATTTCTAACGCTAGCTACCAATTTTCTGACTGCTTCTCACGTGAAGTGTATGGCGCTTTAACAACTATTCTTCTAAAAATTCAACAATCTGTTCGTTGATTTCTGGTTGATGCATCGAGTGGCCCATACCCTTGGTTCGAATAAAGCGACTACCTTTCCAATGTGTATGTACTTCTTCTGATGCATGAAATGGCGCTAGTAGGTCTAATTCGTCATGAATTAGCAAACCTTTCTTAGAATTATTCTCGACAAATTTAGAAGATGAAAAATCACGTACTTCAAGGCCGAATCGGTCAATAATATATTTGTTGAACGCACCGAGAACACGATTGTTAAATCCCAATAATTTTTGGTAGTGCCCTAGTAGCTCATGAAACTCGGCAGGGGAGCCTATGGTCACTATTTTTTCAACATTCTGGTTTTGATATTTGTACTCGCCGTACAAGGTCGCCATGCCTCCGAAGGAATGAGCGACAAGATACGCTGGGGAATAGGTTTCCACCATTTTTTGAATACAATCGGTATACAGAGGTAGGTCTAAGTTCGAACCTGAAGAATGACCGTGACCGGGAGCATCAAAAGCAACGATATTGTAATTTGCCTCTTGTAAAAAAGAAATCAGATTGCGCCATCTGAAACTATTACTTTCCCAGCCATGAATCAATAATACCGTTTCACCTGCTCCGTGCCATTGGTATGTTTGTAGACTATGATTTTCGGTCTCAATGACTTGATGTTTGGCATTATTCAAATAGTCTGCTTGAAGTGGTTGCACACGGCCTTTTCTTACCGTACTAAAAACATCAAAAGCTTTTTGAGCCGCTTTTCTTTTTGAGAAAAAAGCAAGTAAATTAAAATATTGGCCATAGACCTTGGGAGTCAACTTATTCAATCTTCAGGGGTTTTGTGTAAGAAGAGGCAAAAATAGTATTAAGGGCGTAAATGAAAAGTAATGACAACCCTTCAAAATTTTAAATCTCCTAAATCATTTAATAGCTAGTCCCAAGCAATCATCATATACTTGATTTTGGCATCATCGGGTATTTGAACCGCTTCAATATTAACGCTAGATGCGTAGCGAAGACTAGAGGGTAGTTCCTCTTTACTGATGGTAAAATAAGCATCACTATCTTTTAAGAGGATCACCACATTGTTCATTGATGTGATAATTTTTCTAATGGAGTAATTATCCTTAATATCTTTAAATGTGCTGCCGAGACCTACCCCCTTTTCGGTAGTGAACCTCTTATCTTCGACCCGAATATTTTCAATGGTAGGTATACTATCTGAACTCGGGGTCAAGGTCAACAAATGTTTACCACCGGTCTCAAAAATCTTGAATTTTTTACTATTGTTCGAAGTGTTCACTATCGATGAATCTTTTACAATAGAGTCATTGGCGTAGATAACCTCTATATCTCGCGCGAGACTGATTCGGTCCAGTTTGCCAATGGCATCTTTGGTAATTAAAAAAGTAGTGTCTTTCTCTTCTTCGCAGCCGGAAAGAACTAAAATTAAACAACTGAATATTAAAATATACCTCATGTTCAGACAATATGGTTTTAGTAATAGAATAGTAATTAGCGTATCACTTTTTTTAAGACACCTAGCACGCCTCTAATAAAAGTAGCACTGGTCAAGACCTTGATTACAGGGTTCTGTCTTGTGCTAGTTCTTCTTCGACTTGTGGTTTTGGGTTTCGCTTTTTCTTTGGCAGCTTCTCTTTCTGCCTTTTCTATTTTTTCATTTAGAATCTCGTAAGCACTTTCCCGGTCAATATTTTCGCCATACTTTTTGACCAAGTCAGATTTTTTGATCAAAGTTTTCAGTTCATTATCGGTAAGAACATCCATTCGGCTCATGGGTGCACGTAAAAGAGTGGCCGCTAATGGGGTGGGTCGGCCTTTTTCATCGAGAGCTGAAACAAGGGCCTCTCCAATACCTAAAGAGGTAAGTACCTCATTTGTGTTGTAAAATTCAGAATCAGGGTAATTTTCTGCGGTCAGTTTTATGGCCTTGCGGTCTTTAGCAGTAAAGGCACGTAAGGCATGCTGTACTTTGAGCCCCAATTGAGATAAAACCGCGTCGGGCACATCGGTCGGGTTCTGGGTAACAAAATAAAGACCGATACCTTTTGATCGAATGAGTTTTACGATACTTTCTATTTGATCTAAAAGTGCTTTTGAAGCCTCGTTAAAAATAAGGTGAGCTTCATCGATAAAAAGAATTAATTCAGGTCTATCGCTATCACCTTGTTCGGGAAAGGTAGCATATATTTCTGCCAAAAGGCTCAACATAAACGTAGAGAACAATTTGGGTCTGTCTTGAATATCAGTCAGGCGAATAATATTAATATAACCTCTTCCTTTTTCATCGACTCGGGTGAGGTCATCGACATCAAAAGATTTCTCCCCGAAAAAGAGGTCTGCACCTTGTTGTTCGAGTTCAATGATTTTTCTAAGTATGGCTCCGGTAGAACTGGTCGAAATACGGCCGTAATCTTTAGAGAACTCTGCTTTGCCCCCACCGGTTGCATATTGCAATACCTTTTTAAAATCTTTTAAATCGAGAAGGGGCAGTTTATTATCATCACAATATTTAAAGACTACAGCTACAATACCTTCTTGAGTTGCGGTTAGGTCAAGAATTCTAGAAAGAAGCACTGGGCCGAATTCTGAGACCGTTGCACGCAGTTTAACCCCATCTTGCTCAGAGAGGGACAAAATTTCTACGGGAAATGATTTGGCCTCGAACGGTAAACCTATTTTCGCATGCCGCTCATCTATTTTCACATGGCCAGGGCTGGGTTGTGCGATACCGCTTAAATCTCCTTTCAAATCCATTAAAAGAACTGGAACCCCCTTGTCAGATAGATTTTCCGCAAGCACTTGAAGGGTTTTTGTCTTTCCCGTTCCCGTTGCACCGGCTATGAGCCCGTGTCGGTTCATGGTTTTCAAGGGTACTTTTACATGAGCGTTGGTAACAGCTTCCCCTTCAAGCATTGCAGCCCCCATGATGAGATGGTCTCCTTTAGTGGTGTAGCCTTTTTCTATATGATCAAAAAACTCTTCTTTGCTGGCCATTTGGTCGAAATTTTGAGTAAAAATAAGGGAATTTTAGCTCTATGGAAGCGCAGAGGGGTACATTTTACAGAGATAAGCGGGTTCTTTTGCGCACAATCGGAATTGGGTTTTCGTTTTTTGGGTTTTGGAATTTGCAACGCCTATCTTTGCAGAATGTTAGAAGAGGAAGTTTTAAGGGAGGTTGATAAAGGAACATTGTTGCCTCTAATGGAAGAGTTCTATACCATTCAGGGTGAGGGTTTTCATAAAGGTACCGCAGCCTATTTCATTAGGGTAGGAGGTTGTGATGTTGGCTGTCATTGGTGCGATGTAAAAGAGAGCTGGAATGCAGGTACACATCCGCCGACATCGGTAGAACACATTGTAGAAAATGCAGCCAAATATTCTAATACCATTGTTATTACTGGTGGTGAACCGCTTACCTGGAACATGAAGCCCTTAACGGATGCCTTGAAAGCAAAAGACCTTCAAATTCATATCGAAACTTCAGGAGCCTACCGCTTGACTGGCACTTGGGACTGGATTTGCCTATCCCCAAAAAAGAATAAACTTCCTGAAGCGGAAATTTATGAAGTGGCCCACGAGCTTAAAGTAATAGTGTACAATAAGCATGATTTGATTTTCGCCGAACAGGAAGCGGCAAAGGTCAACGATAAATGTATTCTTTATTTACAACCTGAGTGGAGTGTTCGTGACAAGGTTACACCAATGATCGTTGATTATGTGATGAAGCATCCAAAATGGAAAGTATCGCTTCAAACGCATAAGTATCTAAATATACCTTAGTAAGTTTAAGTTCTTTTGAGATTATCTTCCTCCGTTAGAAGCTAAATCCAGAAGGCATTCGTTGTCTAGCCCAGGTGGATCTGCTAGACCTTTCGATGTATGATTCTCTAACATTTTTAGAACACTTGCTCCGCTCAATCGACAGGGTACAACTAAATTATTAGAGTTTTTAGAGAATAATGTTGCCCCTTTGTTCGAAGGGCCGCCAAACTGTAGTTCGGCACGCATAAGACACCCTTCAACAGAACAGTGATTATTGCCAATGGGGTTGCCACCCGCATCGGTTTCCGCTTCACCATTTTCATCTACTTGTACGTCTTCATGGTCGTTAATAGGTGTCGTTCCTAAATTGACCAATCCGAAAAGATGACCGAACTCATGGTTCAATGTGGTATTTTCAACATCGGCATCTGAAATAAAGAAACTTTGGTCTGCAAGCCTGCGAACAGTTGCTTCATGAATTATCATAGAGGTATTTCGGTAAACCGCTCCCAAGGTAACCAAACCTTCTTCTAAATCGTCACCATCGGCAGGTGCATCGGCAAAATAGATATAGATAGCCAAAGTGTCATCTTCATTATAAACCGTTCTATTCTTATCTTCAAGGTCTACAATCTCATCTAAAGTCAAACTTTCTTCATCTGGTGATTGAACTGCTTGATAGACAAGTTCTACTTCTGCTTTGAACGTACGCTGTTTCAGATAGTTGATAAAACCGTCCATCGCTTCTTGCGTAGGTCGAAAACCGTCGACATAAGCGATTTCAATTTTTAGCTTACTAAAATTGTCGTTCGATAAAAGGTCACGAGCAGAATCACCAGTTCCTTGAAGATTAGCCGTTTTATCTACTGGTCTAATCTGTTCTGTTGTATCACCATCTAGAGTATCGCTTGAGCAGCCGAGCATCAAACCCAAAAAGAGCGCCGAGATAATTGTAAGTGTCTTATTCATTGAATGCCTTTACCTTATATAACGTAAAAGAAGATATTATTGATATTCAGATTACCACAATCGTGCCAAATAATCGAAATGCTCTCCCTCTTGAACCAGTTCACACTGCAGGCCTGCGGCAACACAGGCATTCGACAATGTACGATAATCTACGTATAGCCAACTAAATGGTTCACTTTTTTCGCCTTTATAACTAGTCGTAAATTCTACTTGCCCGTAATAATGGCCGGTATCGGGCACCCAAACTCCACCATCTTCATCTTGCTCGAACATGTATATGATGTCACTAGAATCCATTAATATTTGCCCGTTCGGTTTTAATAAGCTTTTAAGATGGAGTAAATATTTATGAAGTTGGTTCAGTTCGCCTACGATGCCAATACCGTTCATAAGCATTAGAAGAGTGTCAAATTGAGCTTGGTCGAAATCTAAAATGGTCGTGTGCACCGTTCGTTCAACTCCCCTTTGTATACAGGTGTCGATAGCCCCTTTTGAACTATCCAGCGCGGTCACTTCAAAACCATTTTCCTGCAAATACAGGCTATGGCTGCCAGCACCTGATCCAATATCCAAAACGGTGCCTTGGCATAGTGATAGAGCTTTTTGTTCTAGTTCGGGCATCTCGTCGAAGGTTCTGAACAAATAGGGTAGGGGTATACTATCTTCCTCATCCAATGATGAGCATGTGGTAATGTCTTCCGAATAATTGCCTTGTTGGTAATCTTGAAGTGCTATACCAAAGATATCTTTCATTGTAGATGTGTTTGTTTTACAAAAATGGACTATTTAGACATTTCTTCCTTAGTTTTAACCAGATTTTAGGAGGATGGATAAGATACTGGAACAACTTCCGCGGAAAGCGAACGAAAAACACGGGGAGAATAAAAGGTTTTTTACCAAGCTAAAAAGGCGACCTCCCAAAAATATCGATTACATCATGCAAGAGTTGCATGAAGCTGAATTTGAGCGCACCAATTGTTTGGAGTGCGCCAATTGTTGCAAAACTACAGGTCCCTTATTTACGACTGCCGATATCGAAAGAATATCGAAATTTTTTCGTCAGAAACCTCAGGTTTTTATTGAGAACTATTTGCGAATTGACGAGGATAATGATTATGTGTTGCAAGAAGTGCCCTGTACTTTTTTAGGTGCCGATAATTACTGTTCGATTTATGACGTTAGACCCAAGGCCTGTCGTGAGTTTCCGCATACCGACAGGAAAAAATTTCAGCAAATTTCAAACCTTACCCTTAAAAATGTTGCAATTTGCCCAGCAGCCTTTAACATTGTTGAAGCTATGAAAGAGCGAATAAAATTAAAATAAAGAATAGAACGTGCAACCTAGAATTGAAGAAATACCTGAGAAGATTTTAGTAGGTCACGCTTTACAAATGAGTTTGGCGAATAACCGAACATTCGAGTTGTGGAGCGGCTTTATGCCCACAAGAAAACAAATCAAAAATCAAATAGGCGCAGATTTATATTCTTTGCAGATTTATGATGAATCGAATTTAAACTTATTTGAGCCGACTACCGAATTTACCAAATGGGCCGCCGTTGAGGTTTCGAATTTTGAAAACACTAATGATGATTTTAACTCATTGCTATTACCTTCGGGATTGTATGCCGTTTTTGTGCATAAAGGCGATATGAGTACTTTTCATAAAACGATGGAATCCATTTTTCAAGAGTGGTTGCCCAATTCAAAATATAAGCTCGATAAAAGACCGCATTTTGAACTTTTGGGTGAAAAATACAAGAACAACCATCAAGATTCAGAGGAAGAGGTATGGGTGCCGGTTAAACTGAAGTAATGTTTTTCAATATATTTTACTGCAATTAAAAATCAAACTGGTCAATCTTGTTTAATCTTTCAAAATCACTTTCATACCCCTGATCGATTAAAGTTTTGGTCATTTGTTTTTGGTATTTCCCATCCCCCAATGAGGAGAATTTTTGGACATCAGCTTGTATACCTTTTAAATTGACAATCTAGAAATAGGACAGTATTAGAGAAGAAGGTTGTTCAAGGATGCGGAGATAAAATAATATCAATGTTATATTAAGTTTTCAGATGACCAATAAAACAATTTCAGAAGCTCATTTAATGAAAAGATTACCATGTATTAGTGAATACCTCAGTTCACAAAAGCTAATGATTTAAATTTTGTATATTTCTAAAAGATAAAGTTTACGACTTAAACCATTCTGTTTCAGCATCTCGATACATGGAGTCACTCATAAATTATTTTGAAAGTATACCTTCGCTACACCGTTCACTAATTCTAGTCGGCGGCATTACGTTTTTCTGGATTCTTGAAGGTGCTGTACCTCTTTTTCGCTTCAAATATAAAAAATGGAGACATGCGTTGCCGAACCTCTTTTTCACATTTACGACGATAATCGTCAACTTTGCTTTGGCTTTTCTACTTTTAAAAACCGCGGATTGGACTGCCATCAACAATTTCGGAATTATTAATTGGCTGCCTGAAATACCGCTATGGGCCTATGTGATTTTAGGTGTCTTGCTGTTGGATTTAATCGGTGCGTATTTGCCACATTTAGTAGAGCATAAAGTAAAACCCCTCTGGATGGTTCATTTGGTACACCATACCGATCATAATGTGGATACGACAACTGCGAACCGCCACCATCCTTTAGAAAGCATGATTCGCTTTACGTTCACCTTGGCCGGTGTCTTTATTATTGGTACTCCTATAGGTATTGTGATGCTGTACCAATCACTTTCTTTGGTTGCTACACAGTTCAGCCATGCGAACATAAAATTGCCCCATAAAGTCGATGAACTTATCAGTTATATCATCGTTTCCCCAGATATGCATAAGGTGCACCACCATTATAAACTACCTTATACCGATTCAAATTATGGAAACATTTTTTCGATTTGGGACCGTCTTTTCGGCACTTATATGAAGTTCGATAGAGATAAAATTGTCTATGGTGTCGACACTTTTCCAGATGAAATAGAAAACGCCAGCATTAAAGGATTGCTCAAGCAACCCTTTCATAAGTATAGAAAACCGACCGGTCTTGCGCCCATTGAAGACTATTCCGTTGAACAGGCTTTTGATAAATAGCCTTTGGTCATAGACATTATAGTATTTTTGTGCTTAACGAAATTCAGTAGATGATATATAAACTTACCTATGAATCAAATGCCAAGACACCTTTTGATACTAATGGTGTGAATGAAATTCTTGCAAGTGCCAGAAATCACAATAAATCGATGAACATTACGGGGTGTCTCGTTTATCATAATGGTTCGTTTGTTCAGATTCTAGAGGGTGAGCGCGAGCAAGTGCGTTCTCTCTATAAGGTAATAAAAAAAGACCCAAGACATTCAAAAGTGCGGCTGGTCAGTGAAGAATTAGATGATGAACGTAGTTTTTCAGATTGGAATATGGCCTACTTTGACCCTGGGGTACATAGCTTGAGTAAATCCGAATTGCAGAATTTTGAAAAGAATATTCTAATGCTTGCTGATTTTTCAGATAAACTGTCTACCACGGTAAGCATGTTTTGGTTGAATGTACGCAAGATTATTCTTAATCTGAAGATTGCTTAATACATTAGATATTTCGCCCTGATTTTTTTAAATTCTTCCAATTGAGGTTGCCAACCGGCCTTAATTTCTTCTTCTTTGAGCCCCTCTTCTATCTGCTGTTGCAGTTTTTTGGTCCCGGCATGTTTAGTAAAACCACTTGTATTGAAGACCAAGCTTTTGTCTTTCGCATTCATATACGCATCAATTACCCAGTGCAGTGAAACTTCGTTTTTCTTGGGTATTTCAGATAGATCTTTTCCAAAGCATTTTTTACCTTCTTCTTTTGGGTGCTTCGATCCAAAGTTCGGTTTCGGAATGTAACTGAAACTGTATTGCGTACTATCTAAAAAAGAAGCTCCATAGCGTTGAAATTGATATTCCGTTCCACGACCGGCGTTAATATTAGTGCCTTCAAAGAGACCTAAACTGGGGTAAAGATTAATAGATTTGTCATTCGGTAGGTTTGGGGAAGGTCGTATGGGTAAAGAGTACTCGGTCTCGTACGTCCAATTATCCAAAGAAATAACTTTCAAATCCGCTTTTTTTCCACCTTCGAGCCAACCCTCACCATTCAGCATTTGTGCATATTCTCCAATAGTCATACCATATACCAAGGGTATTTCGGTCATTCCTAAAAATCCGGTATGGGCCTTTTCCATAGTCGGGCCATCGATATAATGGGCGTTGGGGTTGGGGCGGTCTAGAACAATAATGGGTTTCCCGTTTTCGGCACAAGCCTCCATGACCAACTGTAAGGTTGCGATATAGGTGTAAAATCTGACACCTACATCTTGAATATCGAAAACGATAACATCTAAATCATTCAATTGGGCAGCTGATGGCTTTCTGTTCTTTCCGTATAAAGAAATTAGAGGAATACCAGTTTTTGGGTCTATACTGTCTTTTACCTTCTCACCTGCATCTGCCGCTCCTCGAAATCCGTGTTCCGGAGCGAACACCGTTTTAATGTCAACATTCATGGCGAGTAAAGAATCGACCAAATGCTCATATCTAAAAGGTGCTTGGGTCGAATCGCCTTCAGGATCGGTAGCTTTGAAAATAACACTGGTCTGATTGGCTACAATTCCCACTTTTTTATTTAGAAGGTCATTGACATAACGCTCTGTTCGGTTAGCACCAACAGTTATCGGAGGGGCAATTACCGAGTCTTCTACCTGCACATTGGTCTTGGTAACCGTATTGTTGGCTTTCTCTTGGTTTGCACATGAGGAAAAGACCAAAAACCAAATGAAAAATGTACTTTTGAAAGAGGATAAAAATGCCATATATTGAATTTTGAATATTTTTTGGCCAAGAGGCTCATCAAGGGTGCAGCGCATAAAATTAGTATTTCCGCTCCGATAATAAAAATAGCGATTGCAGCGATTGCATTGGGCTTAATTATGATGCTAATTGCCGTTGGTACCGGTGTGGGGCTCAAATACAAAATACGTGAAAAAGTTGCTGCCTTTAACGGTCATATTCAAATTTCAAATTTTGATAATAATGCTTCTGACGTTTCGATAGTACCCGTATCATTAAATCAAGATTTCTACCCTAAGTTCACTACTATTGATGGTATCTCTCATGTACAAGCCGTCGCAAGTAAAGGTGGTATCATTCGTACCGAAGAAACCTTCGAAGGTATTTTAGCGAAAGGGGTGGGCAAAGACTACAACTGGTCTGTTTTTGAAGAATATATAGTTGATGGCGAATTACCCGATTTTAGCGGAGAATTGAACGAGCAGGTGTTAATGTCTCGTCTTATGGCCAATCGATTGAATCTTAAGACCGGCGATAATTTCTATGCATTTTTTCTTAAGGATGACGATGTATCAAAATTACCCAATCAGAGACGTTTTACCATTTCTGGTTTGTACGATAGCGGATTTGAAGAATTTGACGGGGTCTACTTATTTACCGATATTCGGCATATTCAACGAATGAACAAATGGGGAAAAGATGAGGTCGGCAATTTTGAGATATTTCTAAACAGTTTTGACGATATCGATGAAAAAAGTAAAGAGATTTACGGAAAGACCTTATCAACCCTAGACACCCAGACCATAGTAGATAAGTACTATAAAATATTCGAATGGATCAATCTTTTTGATTTCAATATTTTATTGATTATAGGCATTGTTATTATCGTAAGCGGCTTTAACATGATAACGGCTTTGTTGGTACTTATTCTAGAGCGAACACAAATGATCGGGGTGTTAAAGGCATTGGGGTCGGCAAATTGGAGCATTCGAAAGGTTTTTCTTTATAATGCGGCCTATTTGATCGGTATAGGTCTTTTTTGGGGCAATTTAATTGGTTTGGGAGCCATATTCATTCAACAAAAGTTCAGAATTTTAAAATTCCCAAATCCAAAGGAGTATTACATTGATTATATACCGGTGTATATAGATTTTTCAACTGTATTACTTTTGAATTTTGGTGTACTATTTCTTTGCCTGTTAATGCTGTTGGTGCCCTCGTTTATAATTACTAAGATTACTCCTGTAAAGGCGATTCAGTTTGAATAGAACAGTTTTTTTTAGTCACGACTCCCTTAAGACTGGTGAAATCAAAATCTAATGAATGATGAACTATGCAAATAATATACTTGAGACCATTGGCAATACACCCTTGGTTAAACTCAATAAACTGACTTCGGAATTACCTTGTACTGTTTTAGCCAAATACGAAACCTTCAACCCCGGTAATTCGGTCAAGGATCGTATGGCCTTGCAGATGATTGAAGATGCCGAAAAAGCCGGTGTTCTCGAACCGGGTGGCACTATTGTCGAGGGCACTTCGGGCAATACGGGTATGGGTCTGGCCCTAGCAGCTACGATTAAGGGGTATCGTTTGATCTGTGTGATGAGCGATAAGCAGTCGAAAGAGAAGATAGATATATTGAAGGCGATGGGGAGTGAAGTTCATGTATGCCCCACCGATGTAGCCCCTGACGATCCCAGAAGTTATTATTCTACTGCTAAAAGATTGGCCAGCGAAATACCGGGTGCCTGGTATGTGAATCAATACGATAACCTATCGAATACCAAAGCACATTTCAAAAGTACGGGACCCGAAATATGGGAGCAGACTGACGGTAAGGTCACACATTTTGTTGTGGGCGTTGGTACCGGAGGTACTATTTCGGGCGTTGGTACATATTTAAAATCGAAAAATCCGAAAGTCAAGGTTTGGGGCGTAGATACTTATGGTTCGGTGTTCAAGAAATATCACGAGACAGGGGTTTTTGATGAGAACGAGATATATCCTTATGTGACCGAAGGTATCGGTGAAGACATTCTCCCTAAAAATGTGAATTTCAAAATCATTGATGGTTTTACCAAAGTGACCGATAAAGATGCCGCAATATATACACAACGATTGGCCAAAGAAGAGGCCATGTTCTTGGGCAATTCTGCAGGTGCGGCCATTAAAGGGGTTTTACAACTGAAGGAGCATTTCACAAAAGATGACGTGGTTGTAGTGCTTTTTCACGACCACGGTAGCCGTTATGTAGGGAAAATATTTAATGACGAATGGATGAAGAAACAAGGGTTCGTATAATATAATTTAGCTATGGAAATTCTGAAACTAGAAAATCAAGAGGTCAAAATAGATGCGGGTGAACTCGTCAGTTATCAAGTTGATGGGCACGAATTCATTCATCAAAAAGGAAGCCCCGGCTGGGGTAGTGCCGATACTGAGATGTTTCCTATTATTGGGCCCACAGCGGATACTAAATTTCAGGTACAGACTCCGCGAGATATCGCAATTCAAGACCAACATGGTTTGCTTCGTGAACTTGATTATGAACTAGTGGGTACATCTACCGTTGAAGCAAAATATGCTAAAAATTACAGCGAGAGAACACCGGTATTGAATTCTAAATATCCTAACAAGTCGAACAAGCAGTACTTGTTCTGGACGTATAGTTTCGGATTCGAAAAGAAATTTGAATTGAATGAGCAGGGGCTAAATATATCATTTACGGTTTCCGCAGAGCGAGACACGCCTTTTATGTTGGGGTATCATCCGGCCTTTAGACTGCACAGTGATAATCCTAAGATAGTTGCCGATGAGCAAACTATAACCTTAAAAGAGGTGTTAGATGTGGGCAGTCGAGCTTTTCAGGTGCCCAACTGTACAGAAATAGTACTTCAAGATAAAGAACAGCTCAAAATTACCACCGAAGGTTTTGGCAATTTTATGTTGTGGACAGAGGTAAGCAACATGCTATGTATCGAACCGATTACATTCTACCCGTATGCTGTTGAGCAACAAAACCTGCACGATGGTTTCGAATTCTTGAAAACTACTGAAAAGATGTTCAAGGTTCAGTTGACTAAATTGTAATAGATAACGATGAATGAAAAGTTAAATCAGCACTACGGTTATCTTTTTGAAGAATCTCTACTTTCTGAAATAGAAAGTGTAGGCCTTCAGAAAAAGATAGGTCAAGGTACGGTTATTATGGACATAGGTGAAACACTTACCCATATGCCATTACTGTTCGAAGGGGCGATAAAAATTCTTCGTGAAGACGATAAGGGTGATGAACTCTTGTTGTATTTCTTAGAAAAAGGAGATACCTGTGCCATGACATTTTCTTGCTGTTTGGGGCAACATAAGAGTGAAATAAGGGCGGTAGCCGAAAGTGATACTGAGCTTTTGATGATTCCGGTAAGCCAGATGGAAGTATGGATGGCCAAATATCAATCATGGCGACAGTTTATTTTAGACAGTTACCATACCAGAATGATGGAACTACTGGAGACCGTTGACACCTTGGCTTTTATGCGGATGGATGGACGTTTGCTCAAGCATCTTCAAGATAAGGCCAAAGTCAATCACGATGAAGTTATACAAACAACGCACCAAGAGATAGCTTACGATCTTAATACGTCTCGAGTGGTGATTTCGCGGTTGTTGAAAAAGCTTGAAAATGAAGACAAAATAGAGATGCACAGAAATCAGATTAAAGTATTGGTCCTCTAAATAATCTTTAGAATCGCAACCAGCGAACATGTAACCCAAGTCACATATAGGGCTGCAATTTGTTTTACCTTTGTCTCATGCGAAACTTCTTTCCGTTTTTGCAATGGTTGCCGGCTTATAATAAAAGTTGGTTCACAAAAGATATTTTGGCAGGTCTCACCGTTGGTATCATTTTGATTCCTCAAGGTATGGCTTATGCCATGATTGCAGGTTTACCTCCTGTATATGGCCTATATGCTTCATTGGTTCCAATAGTTGCTTATGCTTTTTTGGGTACTTCGAGACAAATGGCAGTTGGTCCCGTTGCGATGGATTCTCTTTTGGTGGCAGCTGGGCTGGTGCCCTTTCTAGCTACTGGAGGAGAGAACTACGTAGCCATGGCGGTACTGCTGGCATTTATGGTCGGCGCAATACAAATTGCATTGGGCGTTCTACGCATGGGTTTTTTGGTCAACTTTCTATCTAAACCGGTGATAAGTGGGTTTACATCTGCAGCGGCACTGATTATTATTTTTAGCCAGTTAAAACATTTGTTAGGAGCCACAATCGAGAAAAGCAACCGTTTCCATGAGATGATATATAATGCAGCTATAAAACTACCGGAAACCAATACTGTTGATTTGCTTATAGGCTTGGTCGGTATATTTTTTATTATACTCTTTAAACGGTTGAATCGTAAAATACCAGCTGTTCTGGTTGTAGTAATTGTGGGTATTCTAGCGGTATATCTGTTCAATTTACAATCGTACGGAGTTAAAATTGTAGGCAGTATACCTACAGGTTTACCCCATTTTGATCTACCTAACTTAGCCATTAATAATTTGCTTGAAATTGCACCGATAGCCTTTACATTGGCTTTGATCGGATACTTAGAGGCCATTTCGATAGGTAAGTCCCTTGAAGAAAAGAACGGGGAGGAAACTGTGGTGGCGAATCAAGAATTGATAGCTATTGGTGCTTCAAATCTATTGGGCTCATTGTTTCAATCATACCCTATTACCGGAAGCTTTTCCCGTTCGGCAATAAACGGGTCTTCGGGAGCCAAAACGACGGTTGCATTACTTTTTAGTGTGATGATGGTTGTGGTAACATTGTTGTACTTGACACCTTTATTTTATTATTTGCCCAATGCGGTCTTGGCTAGTATAATTATGGTTTCCGTTGTGGGTTTGATTGATATCGAATACCCAAAAAACTTATGGTCATATCGCAAAGATGAGTTGGCGATTTTAGTGATTACATTTCTGATTACTTTATTTATAGGCATTACACAAGGTATTTTGATAGGTGTGCTCTTATCTCTTTTGATTATGGTCTATAAAAGTTCAAAACCCCATTTCGCCATTCTAGGAAAAATTGAAGGTTCTGACTACTATAAGAATAAAGATCGATTTAGTAATGAAGTAGAACTTCGTGAAGATTTACTCATTGTCAGATTTGATTCGCAACTCTATTTCGGTAATAAAAACTTTTTTAAAAAGCAGCTATATAAATATATTGATCTTAAAGGCAGTTCACTGAAGGGCATCATTTTAAATGCCGAGGCCATTAACTATATCGACTCAAGTGCTGCTCAAATGTTGATAAGGGTTATTGATGATCTTCATGGCCGAGGTTTGCAGTTCTATATAGCTGGTGCTATTGGCCCAACAAGAGATATCATTTTTACTAGCGGCATAATAGATGTACTTACCAAGCAACATTTGTTCGTGCGAACAAAAGAAGCTGTTTTTTATTTCGACCAGACCGAAATACCATCTGCAATCAGTGAAAGAATCGCTTATCAGAATTTGAGAAAGCGGTAACCTAGGTTACATTAAAATCTAGAGGGTAGTGGTACTTTTGTAAGTGAGAATAGTATTAAAGAATAAATAAAATTGCCATGAAAATAGAACAGATTTATACAGGGTGCCTAGCACAGGGGGCTTATTATATTGAAAGTAAAGGAGAGGTAGCGATTATCGATCCTTTGCGTGAAATTGAGCCTTATATAAAACGGGCAAAGGCTGATGAGGCAAAGATCAAGTTTATTTTTGAAACACATTTTCATGCAGATTTCGTAAGTGGTCATGTAACATTGTCAAAAGAGACGGGTGCACCTATTGTCTACGGTCCCAATGCAAATCCCTCTTTTGATGCAATTATTGCAGAAGATGGGCAGGTTTTTCAACTGGGTGAAATTACCATTCATGTGCTTCACACTCCAGGTCATACTATGGAGAGTACCACGTATCTCTTACGTGATGCATCAGGAAAAGACCATGCCATATTTTCTGGCGATACTTTGTTCTTAGGAGATGTGGGGCGCCCCGATTTAGCGCAGAAAGCTGCCGATATGACCCAAGATGAACTTGCAGGCATTTTGTACGATAGTCTTCGAAATAAAATAATGCCTTTAGCTGATGAAGTGGTGGTTTACCCGGCGCATGGTGCAGGGTCGGCTTGTGGTAAGAATATGATGAAAGAAACGGTAGATACCTTAGGCAATCAGAAGAAGATGAATTATGCTTTACGTGCCGATATGACCAAAGAAGAGTTTGTTGCTGAAGTAACTAAAGGGCTTTTGCCGCCACCAAAATATTTTCCGTTGAACGTAAAAATGAACAAAGAGGGCTATGAAGATATTGGTGATGTTCTGACTCGCGGAACTACGGCTTTAGACCCCAAATCTTTTGAAAATATAGCTAATGAAACGGGCGCTATAGTTCTAGACGTAAGACATCAAAAAGATTTTATTGAAGGGCATGTGCCCCGATCCATCTTTATTGGCTTGAATGGCGATTTTGCCCCTTGGGTAGGTGCACTTATTGCCGATACCCAACAACCACTTTTATTAGTTTGCCCAAAAGGAAAAGAAGAAGAAGCGGTTACCCGCTTGTCAAGAGTTGGTTTTGATGGTACCATAGGATATTTAAAAGGTGGTTTTGAAGCTTGGAAAGAAGCGGGGAAAGATTTTGATACGATAACTACACTATCAGCTGATGAGGTAAAGAAGAGAATCGAGAATGACTCTGTACCCGTATTCGACGTTCGAAAAGAAAGCGAATACCTTTCAGAGCATGTAAAAACAGCTACTAATACTCCCCTAGATTTCCTGAATAATTATATGAGTGAGTTCCCTAGAAATAAAGATTTTTATGTGCATTGCGCCGGGGGGTATCGATCAGTAATAGCAGCCTCAATTCTTAAAAGTAGAGGTATTCATAATTTATTTGATATAGATGGCGGTTTTGCTTCTCTAAAATCATCAGGTGTAACGGTCACCGATTATGTCTGTCCGACTACATTATAATTTCAAAATGTGCTCATAGAAGACATTTTATCTTAACTATTTGTATCAGCTAGGGTTTAAATTAAAAGATATATTTCATTTTCTGCGTAAAAAATTAAGATTGAAGTATTTACGTGTTTGAAATAATACTTAATAAGTCAATTTATTTTGCGAATGAAGCACTTCAAGAAGCATTTTATTGACAATTTCGCTTATGTTAAGGAAAACACAATAAATCATCTTATTTTAAGAAATATTTTATTATCTTAAGTAGGAAATTTAAGACGATATATATTTTGGTTCTCCTAAATATATTGGTATTCTGTTATTTACAATGATGCTTAAGTTTCTTGTTCAATTATAATTTGTAAGGCATCTTTTCTGATGACATCAAATTTCAAGATTCTATATAAAGCATTTTAACCGACCAGTTTTATTCTAATGAAATATCTCATATACCAAAAGTGATGGATTACCTTCTTCTATACTCAGTTTTAGTAGGCTTCATTTTTGTAGTGTGGATGTTTCTTGTGATAAGAATGTACAGGCAGATGAAAAAATAACGATTAAACTTCCCAAATTTCCTCTTTCAAATTGATAACTTTTCTTGAATTCTTACTAACATATGATCGAATAATACTTTCGGTTTCAAGAGTGTTCGGTTGAGCAACCAAATAAGCGTTAAGATCTTCTTGGTTGTTGATTGTTACTTCCTTTTCGATAAATCCGTAGCCTATGTACGCATTGTTTTTAACCATTATAAAGGCTTCTTCACCAAGTTGTCTTCCCTTTTCACGAATAATAAAATTTTCCCTTTCAGAATTGACCTGTTCAATGGCTTCGATAACTTTGGCATTGTAGCGCCCAATATCTTCAGAACCATCACAAATACCGTCACACCCATTGATTCTATAATGCGAACAGGTTTTTACATTATCCTGTAGATGGCAGTATTTGGGGCAAAGTCGATAGACTTTGCAAATTTCTTCCAAAAACAATCTGCAAGTGGTCGGGCTATATAAAACCGAGAATGCATTCGGGGCCATTTTCAGCTTATTATAAGCAAGATGTTTAATGCCTTTGCGATCTTCATAACTAAAAATGCCGTAAGGTTGTATTTTTCGCTTTTGTGCTCGGTTATGCTCGGGATAATGATGTTTAATTGCCGATGATTCCATCAAGAGAGCCACAAGTTCATTACCAGAGAGTTCAAAGTCTATATCCGCCGTTTCGGCACACATGCGAACCTCTTTGTTCGATTTATCATAAAAATGGCTAAGCACTCTTTTTTTGAGATCCACAGCTTTGCCCACATAAATAATCTTGCCTTTGTTATTCTTAAAATAATATACCCCCGGTTTATTGGGCAACCGTTCAAAAGCATCACGGGGCAATGCGGCAGGCAATGTAGCCTCTTGAGAGCGTGCGTTCAAAAAAGTCTTGAAAACTTGCTCGGCACCATCTGTTCGCAATAATTTTTGAAACAGCAGGGTAGTGGCATGGGCATCGCCTCGGGCCCTGTGTCTATCGGTCAACGGAATTTCTAACGAAGAGCAGAGTTTGCCTAGACTATAGGAATGATAACCGGGCAACAATTTTCGTGAGAGCCGAACGGTACATAATTTCTTTCTGATAAACTCGTTGCCGATTTCTTTTAATTCATTTTTAATGATGTTGTAATCAAAGTTGACACTATGAGCCACGAAAATAGTACCCTCGGTGATGCGCAAAATCTCAGGGGCGATTTCATCAATGGAGGGGGCATCACGAACCATCTCATTATCGATTCCTGTCAACCGGGTAATGAAATAAGGTATTTCACAATGTGGATTGACCAACGACGTAAATTCATCAACAATTTCATAACCGTCATATTTAAAAATAGATATTTCGGTAATCTTATTTCCTTTGATGCTATTTCCGGTGGTTTCTATGTCAACGATGCAGTACAATAGTTGAATTATTTTTCTTAGAACTTAAATTTAGTTTAAAGTTCTTCTATTGCAAAAATAGTCATTGGTTTGTCAAAGAAATACCGTCGATTATGTATTTTTAACCAGTGCCCATTTAAATGGTATACAAACCAAAAGCCGAAACCAATGTTAACCCACCAACTCAAAATTTACTTCATTCTTTTCTCGACTATTTTCATATCCTGCAAAGAACAGAAAGAAGAACCGGCTGAAATTGTTGAGAAATCACCGAACATTATTTACATACTTACCGATGACCTTGGTTACGGTGATATTGCCGCATTCAACACCAAAGGTAAAATACCGACCCCGCATATTGATAAGTTAGCGGCAAATGGAATGAAATTCACCGATGCCCATACTTCTTCAGCGGTCTGTACACCGACCAGGTATGGTATATTAACAGGGCGCTATAATTGGCGAAGTCCGTTAAAAAGTGGAGTGCTCACAGGAAAATCGAAAGCCTTAATTCCAACGGAAAGAAGTACAGTCGCCTCGGTCTTGAAAAAGGCGGATTATCATACGGCATTTATTGGAAAGTGGCATCTCGGTTGGGATTGGGCCGTAAAAGATAGTACCCTAATTGAGGGTGAAGGTTGGGATGCTAGTGATTTTGACAATCTTGACTTCACAAAACCGATTACCAATGGGCCTCAAGACTTGGGTTTTGATTATTCTTATGGACATTCTGGCTCTTTGGACATGGCGCCTTATGTATATGTCGAAAATGGTAAGGTTACAGCTGCCGTAGATACGATTACCGTTGATAAAGGAAAATATACCTGGTGGCGAGAAGGGCCTACGGCGGCTGATTTTGTACACGATGATGTTACCCCGAATTTTTTCAGAAAGGCAATCGATTATGTTGAAGACCGGTCAAAAGAAGATAAATCATTCTTTCTGTATTTGGCATTACCGTCGCCACACACTCCAATTCTACCCATTAAAGAATGGTTGGGTAAAAGTGATTTGAACCCCTATGCCGATTTTGTAATGATGGTTGATGATTATGTTGGACAATTGGTTTCCACTATTGAAAAAGAAGGCCTAGCGGAAAATACTATAGTAATTTTCACTAGTGATAATGGGTGCTCTCCACAGGCAAATTTCGAATTATTAGCGGAAAAAAAACATCACCCGAGCGGTGGGTATCGTGGCCACAAAGCCGATATTTACGAAGGGGGCCATCGGGTGCCATTTATAGTCAAATGGCCGAGGGAAATAGAAGCGAGTTCAGTTTCTGACAAAACTATATGCACTACCGATTTTATGGCCACTGCTGCCGATATTGCAGGAATACGGTTAAATGACAATGAAGGTGAAGACAGTTTTTCGATGCTGCCTTTATTCTTGAATCGTGGGGAAACCGAATATCTCAGAGAGGCTACGGTTCACCATTCAATAAACGGAAGTTTCGCGATTCGAAAAGATGAATTCAAATTGATTCTTTGCCCGGGTTCTGGAGGTTGGAGTACCCCCAAACCCAATTCAGAGGGCATAGAAAAGCTCTCTCCAGTGCAACTTTATGATTTATCTGCCGACCCGGAAGAAAAGCAGAATTTATATGCCCAGCATCCTGAAAAGGTTGAAGAACTAAAATCTTTGTTGGTGTCTTATGTCGATAATGGTAGAAGTACACCAGGTAAAAAACAAGAAAATTCAGATTTAAACCTCCAAGGTAAAACTTGGCAGCAAAGAGAAGTCGTTCTATCAAAATAAGACGAATAGATTATGTATAAATTTATATTACTTGGTGCGATAGCAATGCTTTTAAGTTCCTGTGAATCGGAAGAAGTTGAAGAGGTGCCGCCCAATATTGTCTTGTTTTTAGTAGACGATATGGGCTGGCAAGATACTTCGGTACCTTTTTATTCTGAGCGCACACCTTTCAACGACCGTTACCATACCCCAAATATGGAAAAGTTGGCGGCACAGGGCATGAAGTTTACTCAAGCCTATGCCACACCCGTCTGTTCTCCAACAAGAGTTAGCTTAATGACGGGAATGAATGCCGCCAGGCATCGGGTAACAAATTGGACGCTCCGTAAAGATTCGATTCAACCTATGGAGAAAAACCATGATTCATTAAAGTTTCCGAAATGGAATGTAAATGGATTAAGCCCTGTAGCAGGTGACCCTAAAAGTGTGCATGCCATGCCTTTGCCTCAGGCATTGCATGATATAGGCTATTACACAGTTCATGCGGGTAAAGCTCATTTAGGCGCCATTGGTACGCCCGGTGAAAATCCTTTGAATTTGGGTTTTGATATTAATATTGCCGGCCATGCCGCCGGTGCCCCGGAAAGTTACATGGGCACTGAGAATTTCGGTAACGGCAAGAAAGGGAAAGAGATTTGGGCGGTACCCGGCTTGGAAGAATACCACGGAAAGGATATTTTTCTAACGGAAGCTATAACACAAGAAGCACTAAAATCTCTAGATTCCGTTGCTGGCACACAACAGCCATTTTTCTTGTATATGTCGCACTACGCCGTGCATACCCCGATTATGGGCGATGAGCGGTTCGTTCAGAAATATCTTGAGAAAGGATTGGATAGTATTGAGGCAAGATATGCATCTATGGTCGAGGGCATGGATAAAAGTTTGGGCGATATAATGAAATATTTAGATGAAAAGGAAATTTCAGAAAATACCGTGGTTCTATTTATGTCAGATAATGGCGGACTAAGTGCACATGCACGAGGAGGTGAACCACATACTCACAATATGCCCTTGTCAAGTGGTAAAGGTTCAATGAGAGAGGGCGGCATTCGAGAGCCTATGTTGGTTAAATGGCCTGACAAGATTGAACCAAATAGTACTTCTAGTTATCAAGTTATTATAGAAGATTTTTACCCGTCGATTTTAGAGATGGCTGGCATCGATAGTTTGAATACGGTTCAAAAGGTCGATGGGCAAAGTTTTGTCTCGGTACTTAAAGGTGAAAAAGAATATGAGGGGGTAAGGCCTTTAGTATGGCATTACCCTAACGAATGGGGTCCATCAGGGCCAGGTATTGGCGCGGCAAGCGCCATTCGAAAAGATGATTATAAGTTAATTTACTACCATGCGAGTCAAGAGATGGAACTGTTCAACCTCAAAGAGGATATTGGGGAAACCAAAAATTTGGTAAAGGTCGATACTTTAAAAACTAATGAGTTGGCCCAGAATCTATCTGACTATTTAAAAGATGTAGATGCTCAAATGCCTATTCTAAAGGCTACGGACGAAAAAGTACCTTATCCGGTTAATATTTTAAGTAAAGAAATTGAGGAATAAGATAAAATTTTCACTTCTGAGCTAAAGTCCCCATCTATGTAGCACTTCTTCAGTGGAGCGCTGGTTTAATTTTGTAAAAAAAAACCATGCCCATTATAGGAAATATTATTAAAGGCTTTATAGACGTTAGAGATAAACTCTCAGGTGAACGAAATCCGGTCGAAGAACAAAATGAAGTTCTTGAAAAACTATTGACCAAGGCGCAGGATACCGCCTTCGGAAAACATTATGGCTTTGAGAAAATATTGGAATCCGATGATAGGGGCAAAATATTTTCCAGTTCGATACCTTATCATGATTATAACAAAATGAATGAAGAATGGTGGTCGAATCTTCACGAAGACAAGACCGATGTTACTTGGCCCGGCACACCTGATTACTTTGCCTTAAGTTCAGGCACCACGGGTAATAGTAGTAAGCGAATTCCCGTAACCGATGATATGATTACCTCTATTCGTGATGCTGGTATCGAGCAAGTATATGCCTTAAGTAATTTTGACTTACCGGCCGATTTTTTTGAGAAAGGTATTTTGATGTTGGGTAGTTCTACCGACTTAGAAAAGGTAGATGGTCATCAAGAGGGTGAGATTAGTGGTATTAGCGCAAGCAATATTCCAACATGGTTTCGGGGCTATTATAAGCCGGGAGAAGATATTGCGGAAATAGGTGATTGGGACGAGCGTGTACAAAAAATAGCCGAAGAAGCTCAAAATTGGGATATTGGTGCCTTAAGCGGCATACCATCATGGATGGAATTAATGCTTCAAAAGGTCATAGATTACCATAATTTGAACCACATACATGAAATTTGGCCGAATCTTCAGGTGTACACCTCAGGCGGTGTCGCTTTTGGGCCGTACAAGAAGAGTTTCAATGCCTTACTCGGTAAACCTATTACGGTCATAGATACGTATCTTGCTTCCGAGGGGTTTGTGGCATTTCAGGCGCGGCCCCAAACATCGGCCATGCAGTTGGTAACTAACGGAGGCATCTATTTTGAATTTGTTCCTTTTAAACCGGAATATATCGAACAAGACGGTTCGCTTATTGATGATGCTCCTGCACTACGATTATCCGAAGTAGAGAAAGACCAAGACTATGTTTTGATAATTTCTACAGTCTCTGGGGCTTGGAGGTATATTATTGGAGATACGATTGAATTCACTGATATTGAACGGGCCGAAATAAAAATTACGGGAAGAACCAAGTTTTTTCTCAATACGGTCGGGTCTCAACTTTCTGTAAATAAGATGGATGATGCCGTTCAACATTTAGAGGAAAAATTTTCGATAAAAATTCCTGAGTATACACTTTGCGCCAATAGAATAGACGATGATTTTTATCATTGCTGGTATTTGGGTACAGAAGATTCAAAGCAAGATGATAAACTGGCAGAAGCACTTGACGAATTTTTAAAGCAAGCCAATAAGAACTACAAGGTCGCTCGGTCAAAAGCTTTGGAAGGTGTGCGGGTGACCACCGTAAAACCCATAGCTTTTTCTGAATGGAACGGTCGAAACAAGAAGAAAGGCGGCCAAGTGAAAATGGAACGGGTGATGGGAGAAGAGAAATTTAAAGAGTGGGAAGAATTTGTAGCTAATTTGGAGCAGGAATCGGCTTCTAATGTTTAGGTTTCGTTAGAATCTACTGCCGAATGCATAATTTGTGAACAGCTGTTCAGTTGGGTTGTTAAGTACCAAGGCAAAGTAAATTGGAACATCCTAGGTATTTCTGTTTTGGCCTCTAGACTATATTCAGTATTAGCCTGCTTTTGGTCTTGTGTAAGATATAATCCCAAAATATTTTTCCCTCCTAAAATGGTTATAGAAATAACGGCTACAAAACAACATCTCCTGTAAAATGGAGAGCTTCTAGTTTTTCGAGCTAGTAGAAAATTATTTTATAGTGTTAAGACTGGCTTGGAAAATTGCAGACAAAATTTTTATAGAGTGTTTAAAAATAAACAGTAATCAATGGAAAAGATAAAAAATGAGACAATCGGAAATTACAGTTTGAACGATGGTAAAACTATTCCAGAAATTGGCTTTGGTACTTACGAGGCCAATAGACAAGAGGGTATAGAAAGTGTCAAGTTCGCCTTGCAAAACGGATACCGTTTATTGGATACGGCGGCACGTTACGAAAATGAAGAAGCTGTGGGTAAAGGTATAGCGCAAAGTGGCATTGCCCGTGAAGAAATTATGCTTACGACAAAAGTTTGGAGAGACCGTTTAGGTTATGAAGAGACCAAAAAAGCATTTGCAGAATCGTTAGAAAGGTTAAACCTTGATTACATAGACCTTTACCTGATTCATTGGCCGGCCAACGAGAAAAACTTTGGGAAAAACTGGCAAAAAGTCAATAGCGAAACATGGCGCGCTATGGAAGAACTTCAGTCTGAAGGAAAAATTAAATCCCTTGGCTTAAGCAATTTTTGGCCTGAGCACTTAGAACCGTTGTTGCAAACAGCTAAAATAAAACCTGCGGTAAATCAGATAGAATTTCACCCAGGGTATTGGCAGCCAGAGGTTGTTGATTTCTGTAAACAACACGATGTTCGATTAGAGGCATGGTCTCCTCTGGCAAAAGGAGCAGTCTTTAGCAATAAGACTTTACAGGGTATAGCTGATAAATACAACAAATCAGTCGCTCAAGTTTCTTTACGATGGATAGTTCAGAATGGTGCTGTACCTATTCCAAAGTCGACTACGAAAGAAAGAGTATTGGAGAATATAGATATATTTGACTTCGAACTTAATGGTGAAGAATTACGAATAATCAGCGAGTTGCCCAAAATGGGCTTCAGTGGTGAGTTGCCTAACGAATGGCCAGATGTAATAGGAAAACAGTAATCGATTTAGAAAATAGCGGAAAGAACTATATGGTTTTTTCCGCTTTACTTTATATATCATGAAAAGAAATACGTTGCACTATTTTCTTCGACTACCTCTTGCCGTTAGTATGTTTGGTCATGGGGTGGTGCGCTTACCTAAGCTCCAGATTTTCAGTAGTTGGATGATGGAAACAATGGCCGAGTCGCTTATACCGCAGTTTTTGATTTTGCCCTTTAGTTATGCATTGCCAATTGTTGAATTATTAATTGGTTTATTCATGCTTATAGGTTTTTATATTCGATACGCAGTGATTGCAGGCATAATTGTGATGTCTTTATTAATTTTGGGCAGTTGTTCTATTGAGAATTGGGGAGCGGTAGGTACACAGCTTTTGCATGCTATATACTTTGCGATTTTACTTTTCTTGAATGAGAGAAAATAATGGCGGTTATATAACGCAATTTTTTATTGTTTAGATAGCATATGAAAGAGATATGTTTTTTAATCTTCTTCTTCTTCCACTTCCTCTTTTTCCTCTACCAAGGCCATGATTTCTTTTGGTGATAAGTAGTACTTCCGAATACGGCTTTTGTATTGTTCTTCAATTTCCGCATTATCAAGAATAAAGCTTTTGGTCTTCAGAATATAATCACCCATACCATGGGATACCGCATA
Organism: Flavobacteriaceae bacterium MAR_2009_75; assembly: GCA_002813285.1. Classification (NCBI taxonomy): domain Bacteria; kingdom Pseudomonadati; phylum Bacteroidota; class Flavobacteriia; order Flavobacteriales; family Flavobacteriaceae; species Flavobacteriaceae bacterium MAR_2009_75. The sequence continues at coordinate 1,047,382 of PHTZ01000001.1, read as the reverse complement.
GGTGTCCGCTGCTCGTTCTGCTTCTTTTATATACGAACCGGAGAACGTGTATTTGAGTCCGAACCAAATAAGGTTGAGACTGCTGCGATTGGTATAATCCATAACATGACCCAATTCATGACCTAACCAGCCAATCATAATATCTTGGGGAATATCTCTTGTCAAAAAAGTTTTACCTGAAATTTTAATACGTTCGCTGATTAGAATCACATATTTCCTATGTTTCCTAGATTTAAAAAGGCTCCAAAAATGAGGTTGCGCCTGCATGGTAGATTTACTTATGTTCTTTTTGAACTTGAATGTGATAGGTGTGTCATTAAGTTCGGGGTAATGGTCAAGAGCTACTTCTACCTCTTTAATAATTGATTCCGGGGCTTTGTGTTGGGCGTTTAGGGCGAGAGTGGTCATAAATACTAGAATGCAGATATAGCGCATTAGATATGGGACAATGAGGGAAATACTTTTCAGAGTCTGATTTTTATTCGGTTTTTTCCAATATAGTAAAATAAGAACTTTTACAAAGGCCTAAGTGCGTTTAGGTTAAACATAAATCTGAAAGCGTTATGAAATCAACTCGTAAACAACCTAATTGTAAGTTATAACAATCAAGCTGTAGAATCATGGCAAATGCCCGATTAACATTAAAACATCCTCTAGTCATAACTACTCTAACGCTCTTTTTATTAATTGCGGCAGGTCTAACAGTTGCTCATTTTAAAGCGGAATCATGGGTAGGTGATTTTTTAGATCGAAAATTACCCCCACATGTGCAATTGAGCTATGAGCAATTGAATGTCGATATTCTCTCGGGCAGTATAGAATTAAAAGAAATTGATCTACGATTAAAAAACCGAGACTCTTTAACTGAACATTCTAACATTCAACTCAAATCGTTGAATTTAATAGACCTGAATTACTGGCATTTCTTTATGAACGAGCGTATTCAAGTGGAAGTTTTAGAACTGGATCAGCCAAGTGTACGCCATTATTTAGATAAGGTAGTATCGAGCAAAAATAAAGAACGTCGGGGTGTAGTTTCGTTGCTAAAGACTATTAAAGTAGAAAGATTAACGGTCAAGAACGGAGAACTTACGCTGCACAACAAAGATAGTCTCACATTTAATACAAAAGATATCAATTTCGAGGTATATGATGCTAAAACCGGCCCGTCACAAATTAGAGAAAAAATACCGGTGACCTATGGTGAGTACAATCTTGCGTTAAGGGATCTCTATCTTAATTTAGGCGCTTTTGAAGAACTAAATGTAGCCAACCTAAGTCTAGAAAATGGGAGATTACAAATAAATAATTTGAATTTGAATACCAAATTCAGCAAATCGGAACTTTCTAAAAAAATAAGTGTTGAACGAGATCATATCGATTTGAAAATACCGGAGACTATAGTAGATTCCATTAAAGTTGGTTTTACGGGAGACACTTTATTTGTTTCTACTGGAAACGGAAGAATTCTGAATCCGAAGGCTGAAATCTATAGAGATAAATTAGTTGACGATGATCTAAAAAAGAAACGATTGTATAGTAGAATGCTGCGAGAACTTCCTATTGATATAGAGATTCCAAAAATTAAAATTGATAACGGTAATCTCGTTTATAGTGAATTAATCACTCCAGGAGTTGCACCTGGTAGAGTTTCTTTCGATGAATTGAATGCGATAATTGACAATGTAGACAACTTATCAGATAGTAATGATAAAACCGAAATTAATGCCAGCGCCTTGTTAATGAATCATGCTCCTATTGAATTAAAATGGTCGTTCGATGTTAGTCAGCAGAATGATGCCTTTACTGCTTCAGGGGTGATCAAAGATTTTAAATCTAAAAGTATAAATAGCTACCTAGAATCAAGTTTGAGGGCAAAGGCCAAAGGAAACATTAATAGAATGTATTTTACTATAAGTGGCGATGCTATTTCATCTTCAGGAGATATCAAAATGAATTACGAAGATTTTGAGTTCTCTGTACTCAAGAAAAATCGTTTGGGAGTCAATAAGTTATTGACTTTCATCGGTAAATTGTTTATTAATGATGGTTCAAATTCCGATGAAGATGGGTTTCGATATGGTACCATAGAAGTTCAAAGAGACCCGACCAAATCATTTTTCAATTATTTATGGTTGAATGTACAAGACGGCACTGTGAATACCCTGATTGGTAAAAGCGAGAAAGAGTAGTTGAATGCTTTTTAAAGCAGATAAATTATGAACGATAATATGAACAAGCGTAGGCGATTAAAAAAGAAGCGTTATATAGTACCTATAACCATTATAATTTTGTTGGTAGCATTTAGGTTGCTCTTGCCTTTTATAGTCAAGAAATATGTGAACAATGTTTTGGCCGATATTCCCGGGTATTACGGTCAAGTGAAAGATATTGATATTGCGCTTGTGCGAGGAGCTTATGTTATTGATAGCCTTTACCTGAACAAGGTCAATGCAGATTCTGAGGTACCGTTTCTGAATCTTGGTGTAACAGATATTTCGGTAGAGTGGAAGTCACTTCTCAAGGGCAAAATTGTTAGTGAAATAGTGATGACCAGACCAGAGTTTATTTATGTTTTCGAGGATCAACAGACTGATAGCCTATCAGACCCTGATATTGATGATTGGTCAAAGGCACTTACCGATTTGGTGCCAATCGATATCAACAATCTGAAAATTATTAATGGTAAAGCCGCCTTCGTCGAACTTACGGCAGACCCGACCATAGACCTGTATTTAAATGAAGTAAACCTTAATGCCACTAATCTCAGAAATGTAGTACGAACTGAAAGAGAATTACCATCGACCGTACATGCCACTGCTATCTCAATAGGCGAGGGAAAAGTTACGTTGGATGGAAAAATGGACCTTGTAAAAGAAATTCCTGATATGGACGCTTCCTTTTCACTGGAGAACGCTTCTGTAACGGCCTTTAACGACTTTACAAATCATTATGCAGGTATCGATTTTGCAGAGGGAGATTTTAATTTATATAGTGAAATTGCTATTGCCGATGGGTTTTTGACCGGTTACATTAAACCTTTGTTGAAAGATTCTAAACTAATTGAAAAAGAGGATAAGTTTTTTGAGAAATTATGGGAAGGCTTCGTCGGGTTTTTCAAATTCATTTTAAAAAATCAAGGTAATAATACATTGGCCACAAAGGTTCCCATTGAGGGCGATTTAAACCAAGTGAAATCTAAGGTGCTGCCAACAGTTTTTAACTTGGTCAAGAATGCTTGGATCAGTGCTTATAAGGGCGTGGTTGATAATGAAGTTGATTATAATGATGCTGAAAAGGCCAAAAATCAATAGGGTTTAACCCTTAAATTATAGCAGAAAAAAACCGGCCTTTTAAACAAAGCCGGCTCTTCTTCATAGTCATTGTGCTTTTTATGCTGTGGCTGCCAATGATTTTTTGTTGTCTTGATATGTTTTGGGGCTACAGTTATATCTTCTCTTAAATATTTTTGAGAAGTAACTTCTGCTTGATAGGCCTACGGTGTAAACAATTTCTGAAATGTTCATGTCAGTAGTAGAAATTAACCTTTCAGCGGTATTCAACCTTTCATTTCTTATAAAGTCTGAAACGGTTTTGCCGTGTAAGAGTTTAAAACCTTCTTGTAATTTACTGGCAGAAAGACCGCACTCTAAACAGATGGATTTAATGCTGTATTGAATCTCAGGATGTTCTTCAATTTTTCTAGAAACCTCTTTTATGCATTTAAGTTCATATTGGGTAAGCGAACCAGATGGGTTCTGCTCGTTCAGCAAGTCAGATTTAAGATGCTCAATTTCCATGGCTAAAGTAAGGTTCAAAATACCTTCGACCAATAGTTTTTTAACAAGTCCTTCTTGTCTGATTTTTTCTATTTGAGCCAATTGCTCTCCGATACGAAGATTGTAAGTTCCGAAATATCTAATAGGTTTATCTTGTTCTTTACCATGAGAGAATAGTTGCATCATGGTTTGCTTTAAACTGCTAGGTAAAGCGCTATCGGCGCCGGCAGTGGTGTCAACCGCGCTTATAATGCAAAGTTTCACCTTTTGATTGCTCGGAAATGAAAGTTCGTTGATATGGCTTGTACCGCCCATAATGGCCGTTTGAAATTCATCTAAAAGCAATTTATCTCTGTAATCCTGAAATTTCTGATATAAATGCCCTTTAAGGCAATACATGAAATATAACGGATTTGAGGGAGTAGGATCATTCGTGATTTTTGTGTCTTCGCTGAAACAGACATCATATTGTAAGAAAGACAAGCCTCCTTCAAGGGTTATGGCTGTTATTGTGCCTGTTCCGAAATCATTGTCAAATTGTAAAACACGTTCATTGCCGGCATCGCTAATCGAGCCTCCCAAAACTAAGTTGATTGAGTTTAAATTTTTTTCTAATGAAAGTGAATGAAGTGAAAGCGTTCTCATGGTTGTGCTGTTTTTAGTGGTTGTTAATACATCACGTGAATACATCTTTGTGATACATGCAAATATGTATCATCAGAGCGTTTGTTTTCTTACACAATTTTTAGAAACAGTTATATAATTATGTAATAGGTCAGTTATTCCATTTAAAACGAACTAGTTAAAGTTTAAAATAACAGCAAGAGTCAATAAATGGGCGTAAAAATAAATGTGAAGATGTTAACTGTAGGGAAGCAAAATTTTAAAAGTTGTGCCCTTGTTCGGTTCACTGGTTGCATGAATATGACCGCGATGGTTTTCAACAATTTTTTTGCAAATAGCAAGACCTAACCCGGTGCCGGTGTATGCGTGTTTTTGGTGAAGACGTTCGAAAAGTTCAAATATTTTATGACTTTGCTCCTGTTCGAAACCGATACCGTTATCACTAACGGTCAAGCTCAAGTATTTTGATTTAGGCAGATTCAATCCTGATTCTAATTGCTTATGTTCCAGAATTTCGTATGCCACTTTTATAATGGGCGATTCATTATGCTTCTTATATTTTAGGGCATTCGAAATCAAGTTACTAAAGAGCTGTTCTAATTGAAAACCAGTACCATGAACTGCTGGCAAATCGGGAACGGTAATTGTCGCCCCAGTTTCATCTATCCGTTCAGAAAAGTCTTCTAGAACCTTATTAAAAACTCCGTTGAGATTTATCTTTATGGGTTCGTTGATTTCTTCCGAGATGCGCGAATAGGAGAGCAGGTTTCTGATCAGTAACTGCATTCTATTAGCAGAATCTTCGATTTTATTTAAATATTTTTGCCCTTTATCAGACAGGTTGTCTTTATCGAAATCAGAAAGACGGCTAATAAACATTTGAATCTTTCTTAGTGGTTCTTGTAGATCATGACTGGCCACTCGGTTAAAAGATTCAAGTTCGGCATTGGTTCTTTTTAGCGCCCTGTTTTTTAGTTTTAGGTTCTGTTCATTTTTAGTTTTGTCGGTGATGTCACGAATGACCCCGACCATATATGACCGGCCATCCTTTTCTAAAAAATGCGCCATTGAAGACATATACTTTGTTTTACCGGTTTTCGTTTTTACCTTGTATTTGCTCTTACCTCGGCTTTTTTTCTTCAAGGTCTCTAGGTCTTTATTCTTTAATTGTTTCGCATCGCTAGGGCTTAAGAATGAAAGAAACCTATCGAAAGAGGGTTCGAACTCACCTGGTTTATAGCCGAACAGACGATATGCATTGTCAGAATATTTCATTTGGCCACTGTCGATGTCTAGATTGTAGCTGCCTATTCCTGCAATTCTCTCGGCATCGTTTAATATGGTGTTCTGAACTTCTAAGGCATCTTTCGACTGTCGTAATTCATTTTCAGCTTCTTTGCGCAAAGTAATATCCTGCGAAATAACGGTAACACCTTCATCTAACTTTGTTATTTCATTACAAAAGGAAAAATGACCCGCAGGTAAATCATATTCTTGTTCTATCTCTACCGATTCTCCAGTTTCGATTACTTTTTTGTAGGTTTCAAAGTCACCGTTTTCAAGTAGGAACGGGTATACTTCGGTTATAAGTTTGCCCTCTAACTCAGAAGAAGGTCGGCCCATAAGTTCCTCTATTTTCTCATTGGTGTAAATAATTTTAAAATCGATTATTTCACCATCATCGCTACGTATAGCTTGAAAATAACTTATGATATATTGAAAAGATGAAACCAAGTTCTTGAGAAAACCAGATGTTTGGGCCAATTCACGGTTTTGTGTTTCAAGCTGAGTGTTCAAGGCCAATAATTTTTGTTCAGCTTCTTTCTCTATCGTAGTATTTCGAACAGTTGTACTGACCCCGTGATTAAGTGGTGAGGCTGTGGTATGCAACCAAACTTTTTTACCATTGATGTCATATGCAGTTTCTTTAACAAGGGTCTTGTTTTCTTCAATGGCACTTGATAGAAAATCAACATGTTCTTTATTACCAAAAAAGGGAAATACTTCAGTAAATTTTTTACCAATGGCCTGTTTAGAATTGATATTGAAGTTATCTTTCTCTTTTGCATTGGTGTAACCAATCTTAAAATCGATTATTTTTTGATTTTTATCTCTGACAGGTTCGTAAAAATTTACGGTGTTGTCGGTGTTGTCTAAAATGTTCCGAAGAAACGCTCCGGTCGTGTCCATTTGCTTTCTATCCATATTTATTTTGGTAAAAGCGAACATGAGAATACCTAAGGCGAAAAGTGCCGAGTATAAAATATGTGTGGGAGTAAGGGTTACGTTTGACTCGTATGCATTTTTTCGTGATTTGAGCATATTATACTCCGATTCGATCATGGCTTCCTCGATGGCCATTAAGCTATCACGATAGTCATCTATAGTATGAATCTTCTTTCTTAAGGTCTTCGATTGTAATATCGATCGCGCATTTTCCCTTTCGAGTGATTGTAGTTCTTCAAAAAGAAGTCGGCTAAATTCGGGTACTTTTTTAAGGCGGGCCAGCTGACTTTCATTATCGCCCACAAGTAATTTTAACCTTTTAAGACTAGAGTTACTCTCTTCTACATAGTCTTTGATAGGTATTAAATATGTACTGTCGCTTGTTATCAAGTACTGCACGCCTGCGGCTTGAGTACTAGAATAGTTTGCGAAAAGCATATTTATTTCACTGATTGTATTCTGAGTCTGTGATACAAGCTCGGTAGATTTTCTTAAGGCCGAGTTTTGCTTGAAAGAAGTATACGAAATGTAAAATAAAACAATAACCGCAAGTAGTAAAAGTAAGACGTAGGGTAATATGCCCGTTTTGGTTTTACCAACATTACCTAGGTCAGCCATGTATTTAAATTATATTCTGAACAAAAAATTAGTTTTGTCCATTTCATTTTCTTCATACTGCCAATTTCGTTTAACGACTTGGGCAATAGTCTTTTTTAACTCTTCAAATTTGTTGGGTTTGTTGATATAAATGTTAGCGCCATTTACGAAAGTTTCCTCAATATCTCTTTCTGAAGATGAAGTCGAGTAAATAGCGACTACTAAATCTTTTAATTTCGGGTTGGTACGAATTTTCTTTAAACATTCGAAACCATTCATAACGGGCATATTCAAATCCAAGAATATGAGTTGTGGATGGTCGAGATTTGAATCGTTTAAAAAATTCAACAGTTCTTGTCCGTTGTGAAATTCCTGTAGGTCGGTTTCCAATTCAATTTCCTGTAAGGCATCGGCAAAGAACATTCTATCGTCTTCGTCGTCGTCTACAAGCACCACCTTCATGGGTTTAGTACTCATATGGGTATTCTTTTAAGTGTTCTTGGTTTTTCTTCTTTGTAATATTCTTAAAAAAGTTGTGGGCGTTAACCCAGTTACTTTCTTAAATTGTCCAGATAAATGGGCAACACTACTATAATCTAATTTATATGCAATCTCGGTGAGACTCATGTCTTCTTCGAGAATTAGGCGTTTGGTGTATTCGATTTTCCGCAATATAATAAAATTCTCAATCGAGGTATACGTTTCTTCTGAAAACAGATTGGATAAGTACGAATACGAATATCCTAATTTGTTTGACAGATAAACGGAAATTGTCGTTTTACGTATGTCTTCGGAATAAACCAATTCTTCGATGGCACTCTTAATATCACCAACGATACTGTTCATGCCGGTCTCTGACAACGTAATGCCAAGTTTTCTCAACCTCTCGGTCATTTGTACCATTAAATCACCAGAAATTTCACCATCTAAAACTAATTGCCCTAATTCGTTAAAAGAAAAAGAGACTCCTATTTTACTTAATTGTTCAGCTACCACCTTTTGAATCAGTTCACTAGGGGTGTAGTTTAGGCGAAATTTCATGTAACAAAATAAAGTATCAAAGACCTAACTGTCAAAGATAGAAATATAAAACAATGAATTAGTGACACTTTCACTTAATTGTCTAACGATATCCCTGATTTTTATTGAATCTAGATTGAATACGACGACGTTAAAAATAGTTGATTTACACTTCAAAATACCTTTTTATTTAGCTATGCACTATGGCATCAATATTATTTTTAAATCAGTTAACAAGTCGAATCAATGAGACCTAAATTTAAAATAATGCTAATTATTAAAAATTATTTAAATGGATTTAGAAAATAAAGTAGTAATAATAACAGGAGCATCAAGTGGTATTGGCGAAGCGACCGCAATCAAATTGGCGGCCTTGGGCGCTAAGGTAGTATTGACGGCTCGAAGAGAAGAACGATTAAATGAAATCAAAGAGAAAATCGAAGAAAGCGGTGGCGTGGCCTTGGCTATAACCGCTGATGTAACCAAGAAAGATGATTTTAAGGCATTAACTGAAAATGCGCTTTCAAAATTTGGAAGAATAGATGCTATTGTAAATAATGCCGGGATCATGCCGTTGTCATACATCAAAAAATTAAAAACTGATGAATGGGAAACTATGGTCGATGTTAATATTAAGGGCGTATTGAAAGGTGTTGCTGCTGTCTTGCCTACAATGATGGACCAAAAGTCAGGTCATATCATAAACATTTCCTCAAGTGCGGCACATCGATATTTTCCAGGGGGATCTGTTTATTGCGCGACAAAAGCGGCAGTGAAAATGTTTTCTGAAGGTCTGCGTCAAGAACTAGCTCCAAAATACGGTATTAATGTTACTTCAATTGAACCAGGTATGGTTGATACGGAATTGATGGATACTATTACAGATGAAGATATAAAAGAAAATTTATCTGAAATGAAGAAAATGACTCCTTTGGAAGCTGAAGATATCGCAGAGGCTATTAGCTATGCGCTGAGTCAACCGCAAAGGGCGAACATCAACGATGTGTATATAATGCCTACTGAGCAGCAATAAAATCTGATAATTAATTTCATTCTAGAACCGCAACTTGATACTCTTTATATCTAAGTTGCGGTTTTTTAAATTAGTATTACTATGGATAGACCGAGTATAAAAAACGAAGAACAATACGAAGCCCTAAGAGAAAAGGGCTATAGTCAAGAAAAGTCGGCGCGTATTGCGAATACCGATAATTCGGGAACAAAAGGGGGTAAGGCAAAGCCATATGAAGAGCGAACAAAAGACGAGCTATACCAACAGGCCAAAGATATTGGTATACCTGGCCGGTCTAAAATGAACAAAGAAGAATTGATATCGGCACTTCGCAATCACTAGATTCGACTTGCTCATTTGATTAAAAAAGGCCAGCCCACAATTATATAATTATGGGCTGGCCTTTCATATTATAACAGTTGTGAGATTGCTATTCGTTCTCAACAAAATTTTCTTTAGGAATTTCTTTAAAGAATTCAGCAGTCTCGACATCTGCATTAGGGCCGTAGGCCATTAGAAAAATTCCTTTGGTTTGGTCAGTGGTTTCTATAACGTATAGAATTGAAAGATCTGAGGGGTTACTCATACCTTCGTAACGATGCTCTTCAACAACCTTGATGTCCTGGGGGCATAGCTTTGTTTACTTTCAGTATCGACTAGTTTTCCAGAGTCGAAACGAAAATTTTGACTATAACCTTTAGCCTCAAACTTTCGTATTATATCTTTTTCATGTTTTGCGTAATTTTCCATGGTTTTATTTTTTAAGTTTTAAAATCACAAAACGGACTCTTCAAATATGAAAAATCCGTTTTGTAATTAAATATTTATATCGAAACTAGACTTGTTCTAGTTATCGTCAACGGCATCTTCCACTTCATCCTGCATGTCTTCTGCTCCTTCTTCAATGTCATCTCCGACTTCATCCATGGTATCTTCCATTTTTTCTCCAGTAGATTTTTCTTCTCTACAACTGTTAAAAGCACTTAGTGAGAATACTAGGGCAAACATGGTTAAAAAATAATATGCTGATTTTTTCATTTTAATATATTTTAAAGATTAATATTAGTATAAAATAAGTGTCTGTTTATATTTTTTTTCTGCCCATAAATAGGGAAATCACGAATAATACTAGAAATATAAAGAATAGTATTTTTGCGATACTAGCAGCACCAGCGGCAATACCACCAAAACCGAATACTGCGGCTACTATAGCCAAAATGACGAAAATAACTGTCCAACGTAACATAATTTATTTGTTTTAGGTTAATATATATTTTATGTATACCCCTATGGTTTTCCTTATTGGTATGATGTAAAATTGCGAAAATCTAGTTGTTGCGTTTGACCGTATCCAATTCAAAATTGATGCATCTAAAGTACTCTTCTGTTCTTTTTTTAAAGATTTACCATTTGATAATGGGTTGTTTTATAAGGGTTTGAATTGCTTCTATGATTCAATTAAATATCAAGCTTCTTTCCGGGTATAGCAAAAAAAGCATCGGTATTTACCGATGCTTTTTCTAGAAAACGCATTGTATTTATGCGATATCTTCTAATTTTTTAATGTTAGTGAGACCGCTAGCAATTTTATTTTTCTGCTGTGTTAGCAAAGTCTCTGTACTTGGCGGTAAGTTTGTTTCGTCTAAAACATCTTGATACTCATCGATGGCGGCTTTTTCACCTTTAATCGCCTCTTCTAACATTGCTTCTTCAGAATTTGCCGCGAAAAAGTTTTTAATATCCATCCAAGAACGGTGAGCCTTACTGGCGAAACTATCACCCTTGTCAATTTCTTGAGCAAATTGCTTTATTTCGGTTTTTAGTTCATGTCCGAAATCATATCGTTCCTGAGCTTTCTTTTGAAAATATCCTTTTAGATTTTCATTTTCAACATTCTCAGCGGCCTTTTTAAAACCTCTTTCGGCATCATATGTTCGTTCTAACAGAACGTTTAATTTTTCTCCAACTTTTTCTGTATATGTCATTATTAAAGTATATTTAAAATTAACGGCATCAGTTTAAGCTAATCATTTCATTTAGGGGTGGTATGCCGCATTCCAACCCATTTGTCTACTCAAATTTAAATAACACAGGTCTGCTTCATTTGTTCGATAACGAAAAGAATTGATGCCTTTGCCATAGAAGCTTTAAAGCTAACATCAGAGTTAATAGGGTACTTAATTAGTGTAATTTTTACTGAATTTGCCTATAAAAAATTGTGTTATGATCAAAGAAGGTAGTATAGTAAAATGGAAATGGGGTAGTGGTACCGCTCAAGGAAAAGTTGAAGAATCTTATTCGAAAGAAATATCAAAAACGATTAAAGGCAATAAAGTAACCCGAAAAGGAGAAGACGGTAATAAAGCGCTATATATAAAACAAGATGACGGTGATTATGTCTTAAAAAGTGAGAGTGAAGTTGAGCGCGTAGACTAATTATACCTGCAATGCCGTAAGCGGATTAAAATTTTTTATTTTCTCAAAAATTGCTTTCTCAGAAGCAGTGAAGTAATCGTCGCTTTCAAAATCATCGGCCTTTTCAAAAACTTTGGTCAGAGTACCGTCTTTATATGACATTACGATCAGTGGGTGCACATAATATTTTCTGCACACGTTTCTGGTATTGCCCAATGCCTTTGCGGCAGCATCAAAGGCGGTAAGTATATTTTTATGATTTTCGGTTTCATCTGAGGTAGTACCTATATCCATCAAAGTATCGAAGAATACCACGGATGCCGCCCAGGTTCTAAAATCTTTGGCAGTATACGAATGGCCACTAATTCTTCTAATATATTCATTGACCATATCACTATCTATATCTTGCTTTTCGCCATTCGAATCATAAAATTTAAAAAGTTCCCACCCCGGTATTTCTTCACATTTGCTAACAAGATTGATGAGTTTTTTATTGCGAAGGGTAATATTATGTTCCTTACCCTTTTTACCGGTAAAATGAAACTTGATATTGTCTTTGAAAATATCGACATGTTTTTTGCGCAAGGTGGTTAATCCATACGATTTATTGCGTCGGGCATATTGTTCGTTGCCAATACGAATATGGGTTTCCTCCATTAGTTTTACGATTAAGGCCATAACCTTGCTTTTTGGCCATCCCTTTTGTTGAATATCGTTATCTACTTGCTTTCTGATTAGGGGTAGGGCCTCACCGAACATACCCATGCGATAAAACTTGGTCTGGTTACGAACTTTTGACCATAAACTGTGGTATCGATATTGTTTGCGTTGCTTAAGGTCTTTGCCTATAGCTTGTAGATGCCCGTTGGGTAAGTGGGTAATTCGTACTTCTTGCCAAGCGGGTGGAATAACTAATTTATTGATACGTTCTAAATGCTGCTTTTTGGTAAGGGGCCCAGAAGGGGAGAGGTAAGCGAAACCTTCTTTTTGTTTCTTTCTGGTAATCGATAATTGCTTATCGGTAACGTAAACTAAATCTAAATGCTCAATAGCCGTCTCGGGGGAATCTATCAACTGCTGTAACAGTTTTTTATCGATAGTTTTTACGGCCATCTAAGGGGGAATATCTTAATTATCTTTCTTTAGCCATGTGGTCTTCGTAGTCCTTGGCTAAACTTTTTTTATTTTTTTCTGATAGCACCTTACCTGCCATTTGAAACACTTCATGCTCCTCTTCATCTAAATGATGCTCAACCTTTTCCTGTAAATCTTTGGCAATCTTTAACCAAGCTGATGATGAATAGTCGGTTTCTTCCAATTGTTCGATAAGTTCATCAATTTCATGATGTTCAGCAATGCTATGCCTAGCCTTGTCTTGAGTCTTGTCACTGTCTATCAGGGGCTTGTAGAAATATCTTTCTTCGGCATCTGCGTGAGCCTCTAGTTCGGTTCTTAGCTTTTTGAAAACCTCATCTCTGGTTTTAGAATCTCCAGAGGTATCTACCAATTTGTCCAGCAAATCACGCTGAATATCGTGGTCGTTTCTTAGTGCTTCAAAAATATTCATGGGCCAAATTTTTAATACGGTGTGAGATGAAAATGGCTCCGGCAATTGTAGTACGCCGAAACCATTCTCTAACAACCAACCAAACTAATTGTAATGCTTTGTATCAACGGGTCAAAAATAAAGAAGGTATACGGCTTGTTTTTGCTCAATCCAAAATTAGGTTGACTGTAAAATTTTAAGAGCCAATGAGCTGATTTCAAATAAGGTAATAATTGTCACGATAAGACCATCTACAAGCTATAGTTATAATATATATTGGTCGGCAATCCGCTTTAAATGAAAACTATTTTAAAAGTTTTAAAACGCACTTATCGAAAAGTGCTTCAGAGTATAGCGTTCTACCCCGTAGTAATCGCAATCTTATCTATACTTCTGGCCATAATAACTGTCAAATTAGATAGTTCTGAAATTACTCAAGTTTTAAAAGAAAAAATACCTTTCTTACTTATTGAAGACTACGAAACGGCCAGGTCTATGCTTTCGACTTTTATAGGGGGTATACTTTCACTTACGGTGTTTAGTTTCACTATGGTAATGGTGGTCTTGAACCAGGCCTCTTCTAACTTTTCGCCGCGTTTATTGCCGGGTCTTATTTCCAACAAAAGGCACCAGCTGATTTTAGCTTTTTATATAGGTACCCTATTATATTGTACTATAGTGCTTATTTCTTTAGGGGCTTATGGTATTAAAACAAGTGCATTGGGGCTATCGACAATGCTGGCAGCTTTTGCTAGCTTAGTTTGTATAGGGCTATTTGTATACTTCATTCATAGTATTTCGAGTGCAATTCATATACATAATATTATAGACGGTATTTATGAACATTGCGAGAACTACTTAAATAAGGAACTCGAAAAAGATCAGGGCTCAAAAGTAGGGCTTCAACTAGTGGATACAGACGGCTGGATAGTTCTCAACGCATCGAAAACCGGTTATTTTCGTGGCTTTGATCCTGATTTGATGAATGATGATTTAAAGGATAAAGATAATCAGATAGAAATAATACCTTATCTAAATGAACATATTTGGCAGGGGAGCCCCGTAATTAAGGTGCGTGAGAGCCTAACGGATACAGAGAAAGAGAATCTGATTTTTTGCCTAACGATTTCTTCTGATAGACATGAGAGTGATAAGGGTATCGGCGGAATGATAAAACTTATGGAAATTGCGGTAAAAGCAATGTCACCCGGCATCAACGATCCAGGAACGGCTATTGATGCTGTCACAAAACTCGGAAGTTTATTGGCGCTGTTTATGCAGTTTCCTAAGATAAGTTCAGAGCCTTTCGATCAACAAAATTTGATTATCATCAAAAATCACGTGCCTGCGAAAGAACTTATGCGAGTGCTTATTCAACCTATAAGACTGTACGCCAAACACGATAGTACGGTGATGTACGAATTGGTCAATGCGCTAACCTTCATTTCTAAGCATCAAAACCTTTCGCAAGAAGATGCTGATGCGGTTCTACTCGAATTAAAAGCCATAGAAGATGGGGTTGAGAGAAATGTTGAGAACGAGTACGATAAGAGGGTTCTTTTAAATTTATTCGACAAATAGAAACCGTTTTTCCATTACCATTCATTTATCAATTAGAATACTATTTTTTTTGAATGCACTAAGTTGAGGTAGCGGATATTAATAGCTTGCATGAATAATTTTTAAATAAAAAGATATGGCTACCAAGCAAGAAATAGACGCGAAACAGGGTTCCGAAAATGCCGATTTCGTTAAAGAAGAACATGAACAACACGATAATTACATTCTACAGAAAAATACGAAGACCAAGACTGCTACCTATATTATAATAGCGTTTCTCGTGGTGTTGGTCTTGGGTATAGTTGTTTCAGCTTTATTCTTCGGAAGCCCAGAAGCTTAACCCACGACCTTTTCACCGGAGTTTTGAATAATTTTCTAAAAATAAAATAGATTATGGATAATTGGAAGATGAAGCATTTTAGAATTTTTTTTCTAGCATTATTACTGTGCTCAGTTACTGCGATAGCACAAAAAACAACAATGGAACTCAATACTTTTAATGAATTAAAGGTGTTCGACAGAATTAACTTAACCTTGATAAAATCGTCTGAAAATAAAGCGATAATTACTGGGGATGATGCTGACGAAGTAAAAATAAGCAATGACAACAGACTTCTTAAAATCAGAATGGAAGTAGATGAATTTTTAGATGGAAACGAAACTTACGTTGAACTACATTACACTGATGATTTAGGTTTAGTCGATGCTAATGAAGGTGCGAAAATCACATCTGAGAGTAATTTAGAGCATAAGTTCGTAAAGCTACGGTCGCAAGAGGGTGCTCAAATACGAACAGGAGTTAATACAAGAAATTTAGATGTCAAGGCTATTTCTGGCGGAAAAATTTGGGTGACCGGAAATGCTCCTAATCAAGAAGTATCTATACGTTCCGGAGGTGAATATCATGCAAAAGAGATGACTGCCGACCAAACAGAGGTCACTGTGTTTGCAGGGGGTAAAGCATATGTAAATTCTAAAGAGTATGTTGAAGCTAACGTAACGGCCGGAGGTATAATTGAAATTTTCGGGAACCCCGAACAAGTTGAAGAAGATAAAACTTTTGGAGGTTCAATAGTAATCAGATAATTATTTCCCCCGATATCTGAGAAAAAAAACCGGCTTTTGGGCCGGTTTTTTTGTTTCATTATTACAACGAGGCTAGCTGAGTACATCTACTTGCTGAACTGTATCCCCTTTTTTGGCCAACAACCTCAAATCTTCTAAAGCCAAATAAAGACAGGGTACGATGACCAAAATGATTGCGGTGGCGAACACGATTCCGAAGCCTAATGAGATGGCCATAGGAATCAAATGAAAGGCTTGGCTCGATGATTCAAGAATAATAGGTGCCAATCCTCCGAACGTGGTCATGGTGGTAAGCATAATAGGCCTAAACCTTCTGAGACCTGCTTCATGAATCGATTTGTAAATGGCGTTGCCTTCTTTACGACGTTTATTGGCGTAGTCTATCATAATCAGTGAATCATTTACGACCACTCCAGAGAGAGCTATTACCCCCATTAAACTAACCAAAGAAAGGTCGTACCCCAAAAGAATATGGCCTATCACGGCACCTACGATACCAAAGGGTATCGCGGTCATTACAATGAGTGGTTGAATATAGCTGCTAAATGCAACGGCCAACAATGCGTAAATTAAAAGCATAGCGATAGAAAAACCGGCCTTTAGAGTATTCGTGCTTTCCCGCATATCGGCTTGGCTTCCTTCAAAACTCCATGTCAGTCCCGGAAAATCGGCCCGCAGTTGAGGTAAGGTTTCCTCTTGTACAGAGGCAATTACGCGTCCCACGGTATTTGCGGGCTCCACATCCATACCCACATTTACAACCCTTCGGCCATCTCTGCGGTTAATACTGGTAAAAGCTTCTTTTTGTTCGACTTCCACTACATCCATCAACGGTACTTCAACCCCGCTAGAAGTTCGTATAAGAAGGTTTTCAAGGTTTTTAATATCCTTCCGCTCCTCTAAGGGCAGTTTTACACGCACTTCGGTTTCATTCATTCCTCGAAGTTGGCGCATCGCCAAAGCTCCAAAAAAGGCATCGCGAACTTGGCGGCCGACATCATCCGAAGTCAATCCTAAATTACGCCCTTGCGGTAATAACTTAAAGTCATATTGTAGTTTACCTTTATTATAGTTATCCGTAACATCGCGAGTATTCGAAAAGCTTCTCATTCGTTCAACAAAAGCGGTACTTGCTTTCTCAAGTACATCGATATCAGAATGGCTGAGGTCTACACTTATATCTTGTCTCGCCCCACCAGGGCCACGCTCGGCTTCAAATGTGATTTGGTCTACGCCTTCGATATCTCCGATATTATCGCGCCAAAGGGCTATTACTTCGGCAGCGGTGATGTCACGCTGATCTGGGGGTAGCATCACAATCTCTACATCTATAAAGTTTTGGCCCCTCACGTTGGTCTTGATGCCCTCTGCTACTTCGTAAAGATTATGCTCTTCGAACATACGCTGGGTTGACTGTGAAATCGCATGGGCTACTTTGGCAGCTTGATCCGGTGTAGTGCCTACGGGAAGACGCACACCGGCTTCAATTTCATCGGCAGCCACTTCGGGCATCATTATCATACCCATATGTCCGCTATAACCAAAGCCGCCAACAACCAACAACAATGCCACGGCAGCGCTCAAGGTAATATAACGGTACCTCAGGCAAAGGTCTAAAAAGGGGCGGTATCGGTTTTCTACAAAACGGTCGAAAGTATTGGCGAACGCTCGCTGCCAGCCTTCTAATTTCACTACCCATCTATTCTTGTTTTTCTCCTTTTTTAAATGCCCCAAATGAGAGGGTAGAATAAATAGTGCTTCTAACAAAGAGACGGCAAGAATAACGATTACTACTGCTGGTAGGGGCTGCCAAAATTTTCCGGTTTCGCCGGGCATAAACAGTAAGGGCACAAAGGCAATGATAGTAGTAATAATACTGAAAACCACAGGTAGTGATACATCTTTGGTACCTGCGATGGCCGCCTGTATCGGACTCAACCCTTTTTGCCTATATTCATAAACATTTTCACCGACCACTATGGCATCGTCGACTACGATACCCAAGACCACCAGAAAACCGAACATAGAAATCATGTTTACGCTTATACCTATCAAGGGCAGCAAAATCATACCACCAATGAATGATACGGTCATACCCATCATGACCCAAAATGCCAGTCGGTATTCTAAGAACAAGGTGAGTATGATTAAAACAATTACAATAGCGAGCACACCGTTTTCGGTCAATAGGGAAAGTCTTTCTCTATAGTCGGCGGCACGGTTACTATCGGTTCTGTATTTTACACCGGGAGGCAATTGAAAATCTTTCATAAGATTTTCTACGGCATCGGCAATCTCAAGAGGTGATTGGTCACCGATTCTGAAAATTCGAAGTTCAACATAATTCTCTTGGTTAAACTGACCGTGAAAGCCTACCTCTTCAAAACCATCGGTAATAGTGGCTATATCTTTAAGAGCTACCTTGGCTCCCGATTCTGAGGAAACAATGGTGATATTTCCGAATTCTTTCGCCCACTGTTTACGTTCTTGCATACGTAACAGAATTTCACCACTTCGGGTCTGTACCGCACCGGCCGGAACATCATTACTGCTTTGGCGAATAATTTCGGCAACTTGCCCAAGAGTAAGGTTGTATTTCTGCAAGTTGCTACGTGGCACCTCGATATGGGTTTCGTAATCGGGTACATTGCCCAATTCGACCTGGGTGATTTTCGGATTGTTCAAGAGGATGGTGCGCAGGCGCTCGGCCAGCTGTCTGAGCGTCCAAATATCCGCTTGGCCGTAAAGTCCGATTTGAAGAACATCCCGTTGTCTTGATTGTAGCCGAACCTCGGGTCTTTCAATATCATCGGGAAAGGTGCGAATTCGATTAATGGCTTGGTCGATATCTTGAAATGCCTTCATTCGTTCGGTACCGGCAACCAACTCAATACTTATTTCAGCGGAACCTTCACTAGCTTCGGAAACAATTTCTTTTATGCCTTGAACGCCGCGCACGGCTTCTTCAACAGGTTGCAGTACGCCCTGCTCTACCTCTGCTGGCGAAGCCCCGGGGTAAACAACTTCAACCTCTACAAAATCTAACTGAAATTCAGGAAATACCTCTTTCTGTATGTTGTACATAGTGAAAATACCACCACCCAGTAACACCAACATAAGTAAGTTGGTAGCAATGGAGTTTCGAGCCATATAGGCAATGGCCCCTTCTTTTCTCGATGTCTTATTTTCTTCTTCGGCCATATTTCCTTTTTTTATTCGCTGCTTGCAGATTCGGTACGTAGCCCTATACCGTTCGTAACCGTGCTCAGGTCGGTAATTACCACCTGTTCGTCATCAGCAAGCCCTTCGCTGATATAAGAATATTCATCATCGTTAAGAACAATCTGTACTTCCCGTATCTCTAATTTCTCATCTTTCATCACCCACACCGTATTATTACTTCGAATAAAATCACGGTTCAATCGAACAACATTTTCTATGGGGTCAGCTTGAATACTGACATCCACAAAAGTTCCAATCATCATTTTTGGAGAATTCTTATTTTCCGGTTTTGTCGCCAATGGATCAGGTACTTTTACCAACACCCTGGCCAATCGAGTTTGATTATCCAAGGCGCCGATTTGCTTGTCTAAATAGCCTTCACGAGATGTGCCCGATGACCATGCGGAAGGATTTGAAATTTGAACCAAAGCACCCCTATCCGACTTACCTTCGGGAAAACTCAGCCATCGTAATTTATTTACGGGTACGGTTGCAGTGACCCAATAGAAATCTGTGCCGACAATGCGCCCTAGATTATCACCGGGAGCGACCTGAGAGCCTTTGGTAACGTTCTGACTCAAAATATGGGCGTCAAACGGAGCGCGAATGGTAGTTCGCGCTAAGTCAAGTTCTGCTTGGTTTACTGCCGATTTCGCCGCTCCGATATTGGCTTTAACCGCATTGAGTTGAGGTTTTCTTAAAACCAATTGTTTTTCATTATCTGAAAGTGGGCTGCCGCCAAAAAGGGAATCATCTGAAATAAGCTGCAAGTCTTGTTCGGCAATTTGCTGCCTACCCATCTCGGTGGTCATTGTAGTTTGCGCCTGCATGAGTTCACTTTTTCGTAGCTCTAGAGTATTGCGATAGTCCGAAGGGTCTATCTGCATGAGTACTTGATTTTTTTTAACGAACCCGCCAGGGGAAAAGGCGGGGTCACGTCGGGTAATCTGCCCAGACACTAGTGGACTTAAGGTTACGTCTTCCACGGGTTGTACGGTTCCCGTTGCAACGATAACAGGTTCGAAAGTGCCCCGTTCAACCTTGATGATATCGACTAGCATAGCAGTCTCAACACTTGCACCCTCTCGTTGAGCCTCGGGCTCGGTTGAGAAGATGAGCGTGGTGATGATGATGCCCCCTCCAATAATGGCGAGGCAAATCCATAATATTTTCTTGTTACTCATATAGCGATGTTACTTTCAGTTATCTAAAGCTCTTTCGGTCTCGAATCCGCCGGCCAAAGCCCTGTATAATCCTATTCTAATCTGAACTTGTTGCAATTGTGCATTTACATAATCTCTTCTCAGTTGTTGTTCTTGGTCTAGGCCTAACAAAACATCTAGATACGGACTAAAGCCGTTAAGAAATTCAACCCTCAGTTGCTTATTGCTTTTTTCGGCAAGTTCTAATTGACGGGCTATGTTTTCGATTCGTTTTTTCTGCATTTCATCTTGAACCATGCTATTCTCGACCTCTTGAAAAGCGGTCAAAGTTGCTTGTCCGTATTCTAAAAGTCGTTGTTGCTTTATGGCTTCGGTTCGGTTGGCCTCGGCCTTAAATTGCCCGCCATAAAAAAGAGGAGCTAATATATTTCCGGCTAGGGAATAGGCCCAATTGTCAAATAGGTTCTCAAAATTATTCGAACGTAATTGACCTCTTGCCCCTAATGAAATACGTGGGTATTTATTGCGTACAGCAGAGGCCATATCACGGTCAGCAGCTAATAAAAGGGCATAAGATTGCTGAATATCAGGTCTTCTTCGTACCAATTCTAAGGGAAGCCCCGCTTGAGGTAATTTGTTTATTAATGGTAATTCTTTTGCAACGTAAGCGAGTTCTTTTTGGGGTTGCTCGCCCAGAAGTACGGCCAATTGGTTTTCAAGCAGACTTACATTAGTCTGAAAAATAATTTGCTGCTCTTTGGTACTCTCTAATAATTGTGCCTGGCGAAGAATGTCGACGGCCCTGATTTGACCTCCAACAAAGCGGGAACGAATTAATCGTATTATATTCTCGTTGGTCTGGATCTGGTTTTCGGTAATTTCCAGCTGTTTTCTAGCAGCCAATAATTGATACCATGTCGAGGTTATTTCGGCCGAAAGAGAAATGGCAGCGGCCCTATAATCAAAGAGACTGGCCTCGGCCCTGAATTTTTCAGCTTGTACCGCCGTACGTATTCTGCCCCAGATATCAAGTTCGTAGCTGGCTGAAAGCCCCAGTTGCGTATTTTCTCCTCCCACAAAGTCTGGCTCGGGTAAGTTGATGGCCGATTGGGCAGAAGCATCTATTTGTGGCCATTTATCGGCAGCTTCGCGGGCAACGGTAGCCTTTGCGGCCAAAAATTGCTGCCAGGTGGCCGCTAAGTCAAAGTTGTTGCGAAGGGCACTGTCTATCATTATGTTGAGACGCTCATCTTCAAATGCCATCCACCATTTATCTTCGATAACTTCGTTTCCCGAATAAGAGAACTCTTCGATATTATCAATGGGCAGGCTGACATTGGAAAGTTTTGGAGAGCATCCCCAGAAAAATAATGCTAATAGCAGTATAACACCTCCATACGTTTTTGTTCGTTGCCTTAGAAATAAGGAGCTATTCATCTATTTTGGAAGGTTAGTGGGCTTTGGCGAGCCCGATTGATTTTATGGTACCTTCTAAAATAGGAGATTTAAGATAACATTAGTATTAATAAAACCTTAAAGGTTAGGTATTATTATTAATTATTTAACCTGTTTTGTCGTAGTTCGTGACATTTAAAGTAGGTATAGATTAAAAACTGCTTAGAATGTAAGGGAAGCTTTGGAAGCTAAATAGGAACTGGTCGAGACCAAAAAGGATCAGATGTTGGCCAAAGTACATATGTACAGAGCACTTGGCGGAGGATGGAATTAGAGAGTGGCAGCATGATAAAAAAAGGGTGAAAGGGCAATTGCCCTTTCACCCTTTTAATAATTTAAATTTATAGGAGTCTGGTTTTACTTTAGCAAACTTTCCATTAATTTTTCATGATAATCGGGCGAAACATCATAACAATATATAATCTTGGCTCCGTGTTCTTTATTGCAGAGCAGGTATTGTTTATAATTGTTCTCCGGTGAACCTAAACGCATATCGTTGGGGTGTATTTCTAGGTGTGCATTAAGTTCTTCCATGACCAAATCTTCAGGGGCAATTAAATAATGGCTAGCCAAAACATCAAAGGGGTTAAAGCCGGTGTCGCCCGCAACTATCCACTGTTGAAGCCAAGGGCGAGATTTTTCAGATAACCAGTCATTACCCTTATCACCATTTTTAAGTTGGTCAAGGTGTTTTGAAGTCAACCACACTTTGTTCGATATCTCAAAAGGACATAAAACTACTTTTATCTCATTTTCAAGAAGAATACGAAATGCATCATTGTCCAAGTCAAAATTAAGGTCCGGTGCGTGGCGAACCGGGTTGCCGATTTCAAAATATGAAGTTGGGGTACGCCTACCGGCCACCAAAATAACTTCTTTGATCTGAGATTTTAATTCAGGGTGTAGTAACAATAAGATTCCCACATTGGTGGCAGGCCCTATGGCCATGATACTTTGAGGTTGCTTTTTTAAGGCTGCTGCCATAGCTTCTACGGCCTCGTTCGTTTCTACCTTATCCAAATTAATTTTTTCACCTGCGCCTTTGAAAACAGGTATTTCATAAGGTGCATATTCTGATGCCATTTTTTTACTAAGTCGATAGGCATCGTCGATTCGGGTGTTTCCGAATACGGCACTAATTCCTGTAATCTTAATATTATCGGCCTTGAACAATTGTAGAAGGGCATAACCATCGTCAACATCACTAAAGCCTTCACGGCCGTACCTTTCCATACCCACGGCAAGGTCGGTATCGATCCAAACGTGTTTTTTGGTTGCCGTGCTATCATTTTTCGTATTTCCATATCCCGTGGAAAGTGTAAAAATAACCGCGATCAGAGTACTTATATTCTTTATCATATACTTGTTTTTAATGTGGATGAGTTCTTTGATTATTCCTTTTCCCACCAAACCTTGGTGTTGATATTATCGGCACCCATTCGTGCTACCGCTGCATCGTAATTGGCTTTGTTGGCGGCCTGTTCTGATTCAGGATAGAGGTATCGCGAGGGATATTGGCCATTGTTAAGGTTATCTGGGCCAGGTTCTAATGCAGGTATGCCTGTACGCCTAATGTTGAACCAGGCTTCGTGGCCGACCATAAAAAGGCTGAGCCATTTTTGGGTCAAAATTTTCTGTAAGTTATCTTCTTGATTTTCATTTAGAGCAATGGCTTCTCTAGTAAAATAATCGGCTGGAAGTTCGGCGTTGTAATAATCAAAATGGGCCTGAATACCGTTTTGATAATACTGTTCTGCATCACCGGTAATGTAACCCCGTTCTACGGCTTCGGCTAGGGCGAATTGAAGTTCTGAATACAGCATAAGTTGAGCATCTACACCATCAGGTACGACACGAAACGTATCTGCCATTAATGAAATATCGTTCAGGTCTGTACCTGCGGCACTAATGGTTTCTCGGCTTTGACCGTTGAGGAGTCCTTTGAATTCGGGGTTTCCGGCATTCACGCTTGCATTTGAAGGTTTGTAGAAGACAGCGATTCTGGGATCGTCCCACAGTTTGAGAACGGAATCGACGGTTTCGGTCATACGCAGTTCTTGATAAATACCCAAGGCGGCATTGAACAACGGAAATTGGTTGGGCGCTGCACTTAGGTAGGGAAGCACTGCATTGTCTTCATTGGAACGCATCAACATTGCAGAATCTGCCAATTCTTGGAGTTTGCTAAAATCGGTGCTTTTTTTACTGGTTCGAAGCAAATATCTCACCTGCAACGTATTCGCAAATCGCACCCATTTGTTGAGGTCATTACCGAACAAAACATCGCCTTGAACACTTTCGGTTGTATTTTGTAGTTGTGATACTGCATTTGCTAGCTGGGCCAGAATACCGTTTTCAGGATCTGAATAGATGAATTCTTGACTGTCGTAGGCCGGAGTGAAATTCAGTTCGCCAAAGGCCACGGCTTCCGTGTAGGGTACATCGCCCCAAAGGTCGGTCAATTGTGAGAAAAGATAGCTTCTCATTATTGTAGCGACCCCATCATAAGCTTCGTTGTAGCCGTCTAGTTCTTTCATCGATTCTAAATCGGCAAGTAGACCGTAAATCAAATTCCAATAACCACTATTGCCCCCAAGTTCATATCGGTCGATACGTTCAAATTCAACACTGGCCACAAATTGGGTCATGTAGTTGTTCAGTCGAAGCCCTTGATTATAGGTGTTCTCATTAATTTCTGAAACGATAACGTTGGTCAATAGAAACTCTGGACTAACCGATTGCGGCGCGTTCGGGTTCTCATTTATCGTTTCAAAATCATCGGTACAACCGACGACATAAGCGCAGATTAACACTGTAAATAAATAGTATATATTTTTCATTTTTCCCATCTTAGAAATTGGTTTTTAAACTCATACCGAAACTTCGAGTTGAAGGGTATGAGAAATCTTCTACTCCGTAGACAATATTACGCTCCTGTAAAGCATTCAGTTCAGGGTCGAAATGCGGATTTTCAGTAAATAGCAAAAGGTTGTTACCCACGATACCCACTTTTAGGTTCTGAACCCTGAGCTTTTTAGCGATAAGTTCGGGGAAAGTATAGTAAAGGCTTAATTGTCGTAGTTTGACATAGGATGCATCGTACAACGCACTGGCTTCATTGCCTCGGTCGAAAAAATTATTATAGAACTGGCCTGCTGGTACCGAGGTTGTGTTCGGTGTGTATTGCGGATTTTCGGTTGTGCCCACGTTCACTACACCCTCACCGACAACTCCATTTTCTCGCCCGACCAATGTTTCTTTAAGAACACCGGAGGTGCTGCCCAAGGCTTTGATACGTGAGACGATAGTGCCGCCCTGTCTCCAATCCCAAAGCATGGTCAATGCCAAGTTCTTATAAGAGAAACTATTGCTGAAGCCCATCGAAAAATCAGGATTGTAGTTGCCCAATAGGCGTAGGTTGCCATCTTGTACCGGAAGCCCGTTGGCACCATAAAGGTCTTGACCATCAATTTGAACGAAGCCCGTGCCGTACATATCGCCGACCCGACCATCTTCTCGGGCGATGTAAAATACCGTGTTCGAACCACCACCGCCACTAAAAACACTAGCGGTAGCTGTTACAAATTGGTCGACCCCATCAGGCAGTTCGGTTACGATACTTCGGAACGTGCTGAAGTTGATAGAGGTATTCCACACAAAATCTTCTGTTTTTACCGGTGACGCACTCAATAATAACTCAAGGCCACGGGTTCTGATTTTTCCACCATTTTCGTTAAAACTTGAAAAACCGCTCGAATTTGAAATAGGCCGCGAAATAATTTGGTCTTTACTCACATTCTGATATACAGAACCGTCAAGCTGTATGCGACCGTTGAGAAACCAAGCGGCCATACCGGACTCATAAGCGTCTAGTCGTTCGGGTTTTAGATTGGTGTTTTTGAGAACCGCTGCATTGGTCACCATAAAATTGGGTCCGTAGTTGCCATTGAAGTCAAAGGTTTGTGTATTTTGAAAGGGATTGGTATCGTTACCTACGGAAGCCGCACTCAATCGAAATTTTAAGAAGGAGATAGCTTCGGGCAATTCGAACATGTTAGAAGCCACGTAACTCAAACCGGCCGAATAATAACCAAAAGAATTATTGTCTGCTGGTAAGGTGCTGCTCCAGTCGTTACGGTAGGTCAGGTCAACGTAAAGCTCATCTTTAAAGTTGAAGTTGGCAGTGCCGTATACGCTGTTGATCCGTTTGTCGAAATTTTCACTATTTCCTTTTAAGGGTGCTCGAGAGTTGGCCAACGTGTATATTTCGGGTAGTGCCAACTGAGATGCTTCCGAATAGGCATAATGAATCTTTTGGTTGAACCTGTTCGCCCCAGCGGAAAGTGAGTAGCCCCAATCGTCATTGAGTTCGTCGGTGAACGAAAGTAGTACATCCGTATTCAATTCCGTAAAACGGATGTTATCTTCCCTATAGGTGCCGAAAGGGTTTTGGTTCGTACTAACGGCGCGTCTAAATTCTCGATTTTCGTTATACGTATCTAAACCGGTACGCACTTTCAAGCTGAATTTTTTTGAAATATCGTACATAGCCGACACATTACCCAATACACGGTTTTTATTGAAGCTGTTGGTGTTTTCGTTCAATGTTAAATACGGGTTGGTCAACCAGAGGTAGTTGAAATCGTAATGCTGCCTACCTTCTTGACCGGCCTGCCAATAGTTTTTCAGTGAATTGAGATTGGTTTGACGTCCCGTCCAGTTAAATCCGTAAAGTACGTTTTCATAGCCATAACCTAAGTTCGGTCGGTTACTACTTCTTGAATTGATGTAATTTACAAATGAATTGACCCGAAAATTGTCGGTCAAATTCTGGTCTAAACTTAGGGCTATACCATCTCTTTTCAAATCGGTGTTCGGTACAATGCCTTCGTTGCGTAAATTACTATATGACAATCGAGTACTGCCATTTTCGCCGGTTGTGCTAATGGCAATGTTATTCTGATAGGTAACCCCTGTTTCAAAAAAATCGCGCACATTGTTCGGTCGTGCGACCCATGGGGTGGGGGTAATATCGGTAAAAGAACCATCAGGAAAAGTACGTGCGATAACATCACCAGCGCGCACAGGGTTTCCGTTGATGTCGGTAGATGGACTATCGAATTGAGGAATAAGGAGACCCTCATCGAGCCGAGGCCCATAACTGCTGATGCCACCATCATTGGTTCCTGCACCGATTCCGTTTTGAAAGGCATACTGACCGTTAGAGCCGCCACCATATTCATTTTGGTAATCGGGTAGGGTCAAAGGTGTTTCAATGGTCAGCGAACTATTGATGCTTACACCGAGCCCTTTTGCCCTGTTGCCCCTTTTTGTAGTAATAACCACCACGCCGTTTGCGGCACGGGCCCCATAGAGAGCTGCGGAACCCGCTCCCTTTAAAATCGATATCGAAGCAATATCATCAGCGCTAAATTCAGAACTTCCGTTGCCGAAATCGACCTCTTGTAAAGCTCCGTTATTGACCAGGTCACTAGTTATCTGGTCATTGCTGATAGGTACACCATCGACCACGAATAAAGGTTGATTGCTGCCGCTCAACGAATTTTCGCCCCTAATGATAATTCTCGAAGACGAACCCGGGCCACTTGAACCGTTGGTGACCTGTACCCCGGCAACTTGGCCCGCCAAGGTGTTGACTAGGTTCGTTTGGGCTACGGTGGTCAATTGCTCCGATGAAACAGTGGTCACGGCCGAAACCAGAGATTGTTTTTCTCTTTCGATACCCAGAGCGGTAACGACAACTTCATCTAAAACCTCTTGAGAAGTGGATAGCACAAGTTTTTGGGGCAATTGCCCGTCGACTACTTCAAATGTTAGGGTCATGTATCCAATGGAGCTGATTTCAATAATGAAGTCAGTGGCATCGGTTTCTAAATTGAAACGCCCATTTTCATCGGATGTGGTATAGTTTTGAGTGTCTACTTCGCTAATAGCGGCATAGGGAATCGTTTGGCCACTTTCATCGACCAAAGTTGAGGTATACGTATTGCTTTGAGCAAACAGCGTTACCACACATAGCTGTAAGACAGCTACAAGTGTAATTTTCATAATGTATTGATTATAATTGTAAATGCACGTGAAGTTTAACTCGATTGCATTCGAGAGAAACTGGTTGGATAAGGGAGATTTTAGCGCAAGAAAGGAGGGGCACGAAGGCCGTATGAAAGAAGGTGTGAGAAACTTTTATAATTGAAATGCGCTGATGTAAATCTTGGTCGCTCGGTTCTAATTAATGACTGAATGTAACGACTTAAGATGTTAAAGTTCGATTTGGAATATTGCCGAACATCATTGAAATTGTCTAAATCAACAAGTTCGCACAGTATCGAAAATTGAAAGTTTTGTTTAATGGCAAACTGTACAAGCCTATGGTTTAAGGCAGAAGTTTCCCAAGGTAGATTTTTAAAATTGTGTTTATCGAAAGCGGACTTTTGAATTCCTAAAAGGTAAACACCTCCATCTTTTGACGGACCTAAAACAAGTTTTTTGGTCTGTAATTGGCGAATAGCATCCTGTAAAATAGCAGGCGTAAGTTCAGGGCTATCGTTACCGACTGAAACTATCTTATTATAGCCTTTGGCGAAAAGATCTTGAAAAGCATTGGAAAATCTTGAAGCGAAATCAATACCTCGTTGCAGGCTTTCATCGACCCAAAAAACATCGATTCCGCTTGTATCGGCCAACTCCCGTGTTTGCTGAATAAGTATATCAAAAAGAACTTTGTTTTCAGAGGTACGAGAAGGGCCAAATACAGACTTACGACGGCTCTCCTTTTCTGACGAAAGCGAGAATACAAGTAAAGCTGTGTCTTTGTAATGGTGCCCCATGCAATGTTTTGATCGTGTACTGCTATCTTAAAACTTTAAGATGCACTCTATTTGACGAATGACTTTAAGCGTACTTACGAGAAAATGTAAAAAGGGTTTATAAAAAGGCTAAAGTATTTAGATACTATCTATTTTCTTAACGCAATCACGTCTATAAAGTCAGGTAAAGTTATTAAATAGTAAGTGAATACCTATTTTATTAATTGAAAATACAACGGTATGTTAGGGGTGAATTATTTAAATCAAATTTTAGCACTAATTAGCGGGGCTTGGGTTTAGTTAAGGCGGCAAGAGAATGATTGACTATATTTATGATTCTTAAATTTCAAAATATGATTAAGAAAATAACTGTAGTACTTGTCTTGATGGTAATGGTGGGCGGGTTAGAAATAGGCTTTGCCCAAGATGCTTCTCAAGAATATGGCTACGAACAAGCCCCACAGCCTAAGGCTGTTAAAAGATACTGTCAAACCCTACAGCTTAAAGATGACGCCGATTTGATTGCGGAGTATGAGAAATGGCATCAATCTCAAAATATTTGGAAAGAAATTACCGATGGGTTGAAGGAAGTGGGAGTAATCGATTCTGAGATTTACAGGCATGGTACACTTTTGGTCATGATTTTAACGGTACCTACCGACTTTGATTTTCAAGGTCAAATGGGAAAATTAGCCCAATTGCCCCGACAATCGGAATGGGAAGAATTTATGAGCAAATATCAGGCTTCAGACCCGAATGCGGCATCTAGTGAGAAATGGTTGCAGATGAAGCGAATTTTTAAGTTAGCAAGTGAATGAATTTAGAATAGTTACCGAGGTATATTGGGGAAAAGGTAGGTACTAGAAAAAGAAAAGAGGATGGCCCCAACCATCCTCTTTAAAAGATTTAAATTGTTCCCCACGAACAATTAACCTACTTATGATACTACTAAGTTGCGGCAATTGGGGGAGTATGAATTGCGCTTTTGCGAATAGAATTGACGCAAAAACTAAAGCGATTGATAACTAGCACGTTGTGTTTACACTTTTTCTGGAGGTGATGAAATCAAAAACTTCATACGTTTCCAAAAAAGGATGGAAGTCACATTTGTGGGTTTAGAAAGGTCGGCCAATAATAAAAGATTTCTTTTAAATTGTTCAAATTCTGCCTGGCCTGTGGATTCTTCACTCATAGGAAAATACGCCATGCCCCAATCAGGAAAATTTCGTTCGGTAATTTCATCTTCAGAAAACATTTTTACTTTCTTGTGTCGACTATCTCCTTTGATATTCTCAAAAAGCTCTTGGACCGTTTCTTTCGGGCCTTCTAGAATCTGTATGAATTTATTCATATAAAAAATAAGGCAACCGGTGATTCCGTTTTGGGAGTTGAAGATTCTTGCGGTTTCTAGAATGTTCTCGATGTCTTCATTTGACAGGTCAGGTTTCGCCTTAGATTCATAGGTTAAGGTGTACATAGCATAGGGTTTAGGAATTATGCTAAGGTAGGTAATAGTTTGAAGCCATACCACAAATTTTTTCGATAGAAATCTATTTATCCTCTAGTATACAACTGTTCTACTCAGAATTATAGTCATTCTGTCAAGTAGCTTATGAGGTATATTAATATTTAGAAACACACTAGGGTTAAAGCACTTTGATAAATATTTACGAACCCACTAAACATCAAATTCTAGACGGGTAATTATTAGTCCACTCTTAAGAATAAGCAGCTGAAAATAATAGCAATTATATCTAAAATAAAAGTTAAACTATCTTAATGTAATAGTAATACTATTATATTTGTTTAGATTGGTTATCGTTTATGTCGGTATCTCAATGTCTATTTTTTTGATTTAGAACACTTTAAACTAAAATAAGTAATATGGATCAGTTGTTACAGTCTGTTAAAATTGATATTGACAAGAATTTATATATCAAGAACCCAGAGTCTTCCTCTTTAGGCAAACGCATAGTTGAGGAGAGTATCTCAATGATAAATGATATTGGTTTTGAGAGTTTCAATTTTAAAAAACTTGGTCTACAATTAAATAGCAATGAAAGCTCGATATACCGCTATTTTGAAAACAAGCATAAATTATTATTGTACTTAACGTCATGGTATTGGGGCTGGGTAGAGTATAAATTGGTTTTTGCTACACACAATGTTCAAAATGCCAGTGAGAAGCTCAAAAAAGCTTTAGCGGTAGTTACGCGACCTATAAAAATCGATTCTGATTTTTCTCACATTCATGAGGAACTCTTGAGTAAAATAGTAATCAACGAATATTCCAAGTCCTACTCGACCAAAGAGGTAGATGCCGAGAATAAAGAGGGCTATTTTGTAATATATAAAAGATTGGTCACCCGTTTAAGTGTAATGGTAAAAGAGGTTGATTCTAATTACGCGTACCCAAACAGTTTAGCGAGCACTGTCTTGGAAGGCTCGTTACACCAACATTTTCTAAAGGACCACTTTGTCTCGTTGACCGATTGTCGCGAGAATAGTGACCTGACCAACTACTTTTCGCAACTCGTATTTAATTCTTTAAACGTACAAACGAATGGCTAAAAAATTTATAACCTCGTGGCAACGTCTGATGGGGTTGCTGAAACTGGATAAGAGAGATGTGCTTCAAGTCTTCTATTACGCCATATTCGCAGGCCTGGTGAACCTATCTCTTCCTTTAGGTATTCAGACTATCATAAACCTCATACAAGGTGCAGAAATTAGTACTTCATGGGTAATATTGGTGGTTTTGGTAACAGGTGGTGTTGCCTTTGCAGGTGTGCTGCAAATCATGCAAATACGTATTGTGGAGAATATGCAACAGAAAATTTTTACGCGTGCTTCATTTGAGTTTACATACCGTTTCCCGAAAATTAGAATGAGCGAGCTACGAGATTTTTATCCACCCGAATTGGCCAATCGTTTTTTTGATACGATTACCGTACAAAAGGGGCTTTCAAAACTCTTACTTGATGTACCCGCGGCCCTTTTGCAGATTATTTTTGGGCTGTTGCTGCTTTCTTTCTATCATCCATTTTTTATTATTTATGGCATACTTCTCATATTATTGGTCTTACTGGTTTTCCGTTTTACAGCGCAAAAGGGAATGGATACAAGTCTTGACGAGTCTAAGCTCAAATATAAAGTGGCTCATTGGATTCAGGAGGTGGCGCGGTCGCAAGTAAGTTTTAAACTATCAGGCAGAACAAGTCTAGCAGTGGACAAGAACGATAATTTGGTGACTGAGTACTTGAAAGCCAGAGAAAGCCACTTTAGGGTGTTGCTGATGCAATTCGTTCAAATGATTGGCTTTAAGGTATTGGTCACTGCTGGGTTACTTTTAATAGGAGGGCTACTGGTACTGAACCAAGAAATGAATATTGGTCAGTTTGTGGCTGCAGAGATTATTATCTTATTGGTAATTACCTCCGTGGAAAAATTGATACGCGGTTTTGAAACGTTTTATGATTTGCTGACCTCACTGGAAAAAATTGGCCAAGTTGTAGATAAAGAATTGGATGAACAGAAAGGGGAAGAACCCTTGAATGACAACAATAATTTAACCGTAGAGCTAGACAAGGTTTCATTTGGTAACCTCAGTGAAAAATACATTCTTAACGATATTTCGTTGAAAATAGTACCAGGTAGTCGTCAGCTTATAATGGGTGAGAACGGTTCCGGAAAATCAACTCTATTACGACTGATTACTGGAATTATTGAGCCCACCGAAGGCAATATTTATGTCAATGACTTTTTGTTGAGGGGAATCGAACCTAATCATTATAGATCTTATATAGGCCAGTGCTTTGCAGAAGATAGTCCATTTGAAGGTACAATTCTGGAGAACATCACTTTTGGCGACAAAAATATTCCCCATGTAGATTTACAGAGGGTATTGCAGCATATTGGTTTGCTCCAGTTCATAAAAGAACAGCCCAAGGGATTGAATACCATTATTTATCCGCAAGGGCAACACATACCATATACTATTTCCCGCAAAATTGTTTTGGCGCGTAGCATTGTGCAAATGCCCAAATTACTTCTATTA
The DNA here is from genome assembly GCA_002813285.1 of Flavobacteriaceae bacterium MAR_2009_75. Classification (NCBI taxonomy): domain Bacteria; kingdom Pseudomonadati; phylum Bacteroidota; class Flavobacteriia; order Flavobacteriales; family Flavobacteriaceae; species Flavobacteriaceae bacterium MAR_2009_75. The sequence continues at coordinate 1,014,793 of PHTZ01000001.1, read as the reverse complement.
GACAATCCCCTAGATCAGTTTGATGACGATGAAAGTAAACGTATCATAAAATTCTTGACCGATAAGTCAAACCCATGGGCATTGGTTGTTGTAAGCCAAGATTTAAGATGGATGAAGGGATGTCAACGTAAAATTACATTGAACCAGGGGCAACTTGTTTCCATAACTTAAGAAACGCTATGTTAAATATATCAAAAAACCCACTTAACCAAAGAATTGAACTACATGGGTTTAAATCTACCGAACATGTTTTCCATCAAAGACATTACAAACATTTTAACCGATTTTTATTAGGGTCGGCACTTTTCTGTGTTGTGCTGCTTTTTTTACCTTGGACGCAAAGTGTACGTGGAACCGGTAGTCTCACCACATTAAGTCCGGAACACAGGCCGCAGAGCATACAATCTCCCATACCCGGCCGTATAGAAAAATGGTACGTTCAGGAAGGCGATTACGTAGAAAAGGGAGATACTATTTTGCATATTTCCGAAGTGAAGAACGAATATTTTGACCCCAAGTTAATGGAGCGAACCGACCAGCAGATACAGGCGAAAAATAATTCCGTTGCGTCCTACCAGAGTAAGATTAACGCTTTGAACAACCAGATATCGGCGCTTGCCAGCGAACGAAACTTAAAGCTCGAACAGGTAAAGAACAAATTTATACAGGCGAAGCTGAAAGTAAAGAGCGATAGCATAGATTTGGAAGCGGCACGTACCAACCTGAATATTGCCGAGCGGCAATATGCGCGTACCGAGCAATTGCAGAGCGAGGGCTTAAAAGCGATGACCGATGTAGAGGAGAAACGATTGAAATTACAAGAATCCCAAGCGAAGCTGATTTCCCAAGAAAATAAACTTCTAGCCGCTAAGAACGATGTGCTAAATGCCGAAATGGAGATCAACCGGGTACGGGTCTCGTACACCGATAAAATTTCGAAGGCGGAGAGCGATATGTTTACCGCAAAGTCCAATCAGTTCGATTCCGAGGCACAGGTAAGCAAGCTTAAAAACCAATATGCCAATTATGAGGTGCGTACCGATATGTATTACATCAAGGCGCCACAGAACGGATATATCAATAAAGCCGTGAAAGGCGGCATTGGCGAGAGTTTTAAAGAAGGCGATCGTTTGGTGGGCATTATGCCTTCCGAATTCGATATGGCCGTGGAAACTTTTGTGGCCCCATTGGATTTGCCCTTGGTACATGTGGGGGAGAAAGTCCGCATTCAGTTTGACGGTTGGCCCGCCATAGTCTTTAGCGGTTGGCCCAATGCCTCCTACGGTACTTTTGGGGGTGAAATTGTTGCCGTGGAAACCTTTATTGATGTCAACGGAAAATACCGAGTTTTGGTTGCACCGGATACGGCCCCTGATGCGGAACCTTGGCCGGAGAATATTCGTGTGGGTTCGGGTGCCACTACCATTTCGCTCTTAGATGATGTGCCGATTTGGTATGAACTATGGCGACAAATCAACGGTTTTCCGCCTAACTATTATCAACCTTCAACACCGCCCTCAAAAACAGAAAAATGATGAAGAAATTAGTGCTTTACTTCTTCGTTCTTTGTTATTTTGGCGTACAGTCTCAACAAACCGAAGAGGTGGTTTTAAGTTTTAACGAATATCTGGGGTACGTAAAAAAGTTCCACCCAATCGCCAAACAGGCCCAATTGAATATTGATATCGGCCAAGCAACCCTAATGGGTGCGCGTGGTGGTTTTGATCCAAAGGTAGAAGTAGATTATAACCGCAAGGAATTTAAGGGCACCGAATATTACGACCGCCTGAACGCGACTTTCAAGATACCCACGTGGTACGGAATTGAACTGAAAGGTAATTTTGAGCAGAACGAAGGTTCCTATTTGAATCCAGAAAGTACCTTGCCAGTAGACGGACTCTATAGTGCCGGCATATCGGTATCGGTAGGGCAGGGACTTTGGATAAATGAGCGCATGGCCACTTTAAAGCAGGCTAAAATTTTTAAGGAACGTTCAGCCGTTGAGCGAGATTTGCAAGTGAACGCTATTCTTTTTGAGGCTTCGCTAGCGTATTTTGATTGGGTGCACGCGTATCAGGATACACAGGTATACAACGATTTTTTATCGAATGCCGAAGTCCGTTTTGAAGCGGTAAAAAAGAGTGCACAAGTGGGTGAAGTTGCAGCTATTGATACAGTGGAGGCTAAAATTGCGATGCAAGACCGAGAACTGAACTTAGAGCAAGCAAAGGTGCGTTTTATGAAAAGTGCTTTGGAGCTTTCTAATTTTCTGTGGATGGGCGATAATCTGCCGTTAGAGCTACAAGCGAACGTCATCCCTGAAACCGATTTGAGTGGTGAAATTGATAAGATTCTGGAAATCAACGGAATGCCTTTGGACAGTTTTACCATGGAAAATCACCCGAAACTGAAATCCTTGGAATATAAAGTTAAAGAGCTCACCTTAGCAAAGCGACTAAAAGCGAATAAACTCTTGCCGAAAATAGAATTACAGTATAATATTTTAACAGAACAACCGGAGTTCATCTCTAATTTCACATCCGATGATTATAAAGGCGGTGTCGCTTTTAGTCTCCCCCTTTTTCTTCGGAAAGAGCGCGGCGACCTAAAATTAGCTAAATTAAAATTGGAGAACGCCGAGTTTGAATTGGACGATGCCGAAATACGTATCAAAAATAAAATCGTAGCTCTGTACCGTGAATTGGAATCATTCCAAAAGCAAAATATTTTGATCGATGATGTGGTGGTTAATTACATAACAATGGTCTCGGCGGAAGAACGCAAATTTGGTTTTGGTGAGAGTTCTTTATTTTTGGTTAACTCAAGGGAAAGAAAATTGATAGACGCTGAGCTAAAAAGAAATGCCGTACAGAACAAATTTTATTCCGCCAAAGCGAAGTTGTTTAATTCCATTGGTATCAACCCTAAAAATTTATAAGTGTCAATTACTGATTAAATTTCCTATTATTCAAATATTCGCTGTTTGAACAAGGCCTTCAATTCCGTGAAATCTTGCTTTGGTCTCTTACAGATATATATGCGCTGGTACAGTTCTTCTTCATTATACGAATACGGGTTGTAGATAGAATTGACCAAAATAACTTCCTCAAAATAGGGTACGAAAAAATCGCCTACTTGGTAGCTCAGTGCAATTACGGTTTCGGGCATAGGGCCTTCTGGTGCCCAACTGTAAAAACTACCGTGGTAAGAAAATGAGTGTGGCAATCTATAGGCAGGCCCGAAAAGGTTGACGGCACCTGCTTGTCCGTAATGTTTTCCCCAGATTAGGGTGTTCCGTTTCTGATTTATAGGCAAACTATCGTATACAGTTGATAAGGTCTGCATAGTAGTTTCCCATTTGTCTCTCGTGTAATACTCGTCGTATTTGATACCGTGGGTTCCGCCTTCTATGGTCTTTGCTTCATATGGATAAACGTAATTTACGTATTGCTCAAAACTATAGACCGGCATACCAAACGGAATCAGCAAAGCACCCAGAACAAGAAGTGTAGTAACAGGATACATGAGCCATTTTCTTTTGCCAATCTTCGCTTCCCAAAATATACCGCCAAAAGGCAGAATGGTCAATATAATGGGAAAGAAGTAATAGGCCTTTCCATTTTTGTAGAGTAATAATGCAAAAGACAATACTATGGCCACGATAAGTATTCTCACGACCCGATTTCTTCTCGACTTGATGAGATAAATAAGAGCTGGAACGAGCAGCACTAAACTCACAATTGGGTTTATGGCAACTAATAGGTTAAAAACGTTATCCGTTCGGGTAATATGATTTAGTTGGGTTTCGTACAGCCGGTTCATCATCTGTAACAGTGGAAAATCATTCGAAAATTGCCAGATAAAATTTGGGATTATACACAAGACAAATACAATGAGGTTTGCCCAGAAGCGATGTTTAATCAATGCCGTTCTGGTCGATTCAAAAAACAGCAATGAAGAAAGCCCGAACAAGAAAAATATACTATCGTACTTGCTCAAAAATGCCAAAATGCAAAATAACGTTAGGTACCACAGAGATTTTTTATCGAGGTATTTTGCAAAGCGAACTAGTTGATAGAAAGATGAGACCCAAAACAACTGGCTAAAAATAACCGGTTGAAAAAGTTGCTGCGAACGATAAAAACTAGGCGCAATTAAAACAGCCAATAGCACAAGAAATACCGCTTTGTTCTTTCCGCCGAGCTCAAGAGTAGTTTTTGCCGTGAAAACCATAATGAGCAACGAAGCCACATGTGGAAAAATGTGATGTATAAATACCGAATCGGAATGAAATAGGTTTTGAAAAAAAGCCATTAAGGCAATCAACGGAGGAAATTCCATAAAACCGAAAGCCAAGTGCTTTCCCGTTTCAATATGTAAGAGCTCATCACCTTGAAAACCGGAATGACCATCTGCCACCAAATGCAAGGCAAGTTTTACGATGCAAAATAGCAAAATAAGCAGTTTGGTTTGCTTAGTCATGTATTCGATTCATAAAGGCATACATAGCTACTGCTTTTGTAGGCACTTAAATATAGATAAAGTCGAAGTTAGTACCTAGCGCTGATCTGGTAATTTTTATAATGGGTGCCATAGTCCCTAAGCCTTTGGCAATAATTCAAGGTTAGATAATTTACGTTGGGGGTTACGTATATTTTTTATAGGATAAATCTGTCATTTATACATAAATTCATACCACTTATACAATTTAAACTAGCTATACCTCAGTTGGTTAGTAGTTTTAGTGTATAAGATAAGGTAAGCAAAGTTTAAGGCTTACTGATGTGATGCGTCCTGCCCGTATTGAGTTGCAATCAGGCGGATAAAAGCATTTGATTAAAGAACTTCCCCCCGTCTGAAAGACATTTATCGCAGTGCAATATTATACATGCCAATCCCATGTTTTGAATTTTATTTACGGCCTGTAGGCAATACCATGCCCTGTTGTAAAATTGTTTTGCGAGGCCCCGGGAGGCGGGCATACGATATCGAATTCATCAAACATATAGATATAGCTATGGCAGAAGTATTAGCACCGGAACGGGAAAAAGAAATTGTTTTTCACCGAATGAACGACGAAAAACAAACGATAGACGAGAAAGAAATCACCCTACAATCATGGATCGAGCGTGACGAAGATTTAACGAACGAATCCGTTTGCGGAGTTGACCAGCGCCAAAAAGTATTGGCAACCCTTCAAATGCCATATATGGCGATTTGCAAACTGTACATGAAGGCCCAAAACGGACTCAACTACGTGGGCTCTGGTTGGTTGGTTGCAGGTGACCGTTTATATACCGCTGGCCATTGCGTGTACAACAAGGGTACAGGCGGATGGAAAACCTCAATTATTGTTATACCTGGTAAATGTGGATATTCTGAACCTTACGGAAGATACGAGGCAATAGAATTGATGGCCACCCGAGGATGGATAGATGATACCTCCCCAAGATATGATATGGGAGCGATTAAATTGAACAAACCGGTAAGCCACAACAGCTTCATCACTCCGGCTCTGGAAGACCCCAATATTTCGGAAATCTGCGGATATCCTGCAGATCGCGATAATGGTATTTTTCAATATAAAATGTCCGATACATTGGTGAAAGAAAACGGCCGATTTCTATATCAGGCTGATACCTTCGGGGGACAAAGCGGGAGTCCGCTTTTGAGAAACAGGTGCATAGGCGTAGGCATTCACAATTATGGAGGTTGCCCGAACAAGTCATCAGACCTGTATCAAGAATTTATTGACGGGGTTGCCCAATGGTAAACCTGTAGAAATGGCACGTTTTTTTAACTTCAAAGGTAAAAGCATGAAAACATTGCGCAAGGGCAGTTTTGATTCCTCCGTTTCATTCTTAAAAAGACTGTTGGGCCGGGCGGGATACCCTGTAGCTATTTCTTCCGATTTCGATAATGTAACCTTTGAGAAAGTACGTCAATTTCAACGCGCCAACTCCCTCGTGGTAGATGGGGTAGTGGGCAAAAATACATGGGAGAAATTAATGCGTTCGGGCTATGATTTCAGTTGGGGAACGAACGATTATATTTTGGAAGATGATGAGTGGATGAACGAGTATACCGAAAAAGATACGATTTATTTACACCATACGGCAGGGCTGCACAGACCTGATTATACCATTGGTTGGTGGGAAAATGATAATAATCCCGGAACCTTAAACAGGGTAGGCACCTCATTCGTTATCGGCAGAAAATCTTTGGAAGGTGATGATTTATTCGATGGAGTAACCTACAGAGCGTTCAACGAGATGTTCTGGGCGCACCATTTGGGCACCAAATTGAGTAACAATAAGCAGTTGAACCAAAAATCCATAGGCATTGAAATCTGCTCGCTAGGGCATTTGAAAAAAAGAAATGTCGGTCAGTTTTATTTTCAGGGTAACTCCAAGAAAATAGTTGTGCCCGAATCTGAGGTCTGTCAGCTGAGTAAGCCATGGAGAGGACATCAATATTTTCAAAAATATACCGATAAACAAATTAAGGAATGCGAACGGTTGATACTCACCTTGGCGACGATTTTTGACATCCCCATTAAAAACCTGATATACGATAGTTCTTGGTTCGATATTAAGGAGGAAGCCCAAAATGGAGCACCGGGTATATGGACGCATTGCAATGTGAGAACCGATAAAACGGACTGCTTTCCGCAGCCTGAATTCATAGAAATGTTAAACGGGCTCCATACCGCCTATCAAAATTTTGAACTGGATTATTCGGAATTGGAAGCTGAGACTATCGGAACTCCCAATGAACTGAACAAAGCTGTATTGCAAAATTATACCGAGGATCTAGAGTTGATCGATAATTAATAACCACTTGTAACGCTTAACATCATGAACGATAAATTAAGGGAGTTGGCCGAAGAGTCCTACGCTAATTATTCTAGTGCTTTAAATGATATCGATAGAATAAAAACGGATATAGCACATGTACGCCAAGGTAAAGTTGAACTATCTGAAATTCAAACGGATAAAGAGCGGCTTTCCAATAGAATTTCACGTGAGGGCACGGCTGAATTACGGGCCTTGGAGCGAATTAACGGGGAGGCAAATTTTCAGGATATCCGCATTATTCAACGTATTGTTGAACTTTCAAGGGCGGTGGGTAGAATTACCACCAATTCCCGTTTGGGCAATACAGGCTACGGTACCGGGTTTTTGATTGCTCCGAACTTGATGCTTACCAATAACCATGTGTTGGGAACTGCGGAAACTGCAAGCAATTCTACCATCCAATTCAACTATGAACTAGACCAATTGGGCAACCCCAATAAATCGGAGAGTTTCAATCTATTGCCAGAGGAGTTCTTTATGACTTCACACTATAAGAAAGATGTGGCAGACCCGTATAGTGGCCTCGATTTTACTATTGTTGCGGTCGAAAAAGTGTCCAATGAAGGCACACCGCTAAGTAATTTTCCCGTCGCAAGATTGGACAAAAAATTGGGTAAAATCATAGATGGCGAGAACTGTGCGATTGTACAGCATCCGAAAGGCGATTACAAGAAAATAGTTATGAAAGACATCCGCATGTTGGTGCTAAAAGATGACTTTCTCATTTACGAATCCGATACGCTGCCCGGTTCATCAGGCAGTATGGTTCTCGGTTTGGGCACGGGTGAAGTAGTTGCCCTGCACCATAGCGCCGTACCCAGAAAAAACAGACATGGGCAATGGCTGAGAAAAGATGGGTCCGTAGTGCAAGCGGGCGACCCCGATAATGTAATCGATTGGATGGGCAACGAGGGTATTCGCATCAGTAGCATTTTGAATATGATAGAAAGAATGCCCGTTAGTCAGGCAATGGAAAAACACAAAGCTACTTTGGTTCGAGTTTTAGAAACAGACGCGAATTCAAGACTTGTTCACAATGAAAGAAATACGACACCTTCAAAACAGTATGTTATGAACCGCTCAGAGAGTATAAGCAATCATACCCTTTATTTTGAAATTCAATTATCTGGAGTTAAGGAAATGCAAGACGATTGGAAAGAGAACGCAGCGAGTTTGGTACCTGGTCTCATCTTGAGCGAACCGCTGTATCCGATGTCTACGGAAAATGCACATCGCCTTTTCTATTATATACACGTGCAATCTGATAAAACCCCTTGGGAAGTGGCCGCTGAACTGGAAGGCTTGCCTCAAATTGATACCTGTACGCCTGATCTGGAAATGTCTACGGATATTAAACCGGGGCACTATGGGCGCTGGTCGGGTAATGAAAGTCTAGAGTCGTTGGATGACGGCACTGCAGATTGGGGCAAAAGCGAAGGTGATTTTAAGATTCGTTGGGCAAATGCCAGTCTCGTAAAAGATTTTATTCCGAAAGGGCAGAGTGGAGAATATAGAAAGTGGAACCTAAATGCCACGAACGCGAACAATCTTAAAGACATCAAAGCCTATAAAAGTGTAAAGGATAATGCCGATAAAATACGGTTAATACAATTGGATACCGGTTACACAGACCATTCTAAGGTCTTAGGAGGGTACAATTTGCTGCATGATGAAGATTTTATAGATGGTGAAGATGCTCGTGATGAAATGAGCATGGGGATATTGAAACAACCTGGCCATGGTACCCGAACCGCAAGTATCATAATGGGGAATCGCGCTAACGGAAGAATTGAAAATGACGGTAATCAGGGCGTTGCGGTCGCGGAAGAAGAGTCACTGGTAAAGGTAATACCGTACCGAATATCAAAATCCGTAATTCTGATTGGCAGGGGCCGCAATCTGTTCAACGCCGTTTCTCAGGCCATTAATGCCAATGCCGATGTTGTTTTTATGTGTATGGGCAGTTATCCACGACCAATGATTTATAGTATAGCCAAAACGGCCTATGAACGTGGCGTTATCTGGGTCTGTGCTGCCGGTAACATGGTAGAGTCCGTGATTGCTCCAGCAGTGTATCCGGGCACGATTGCAGTAGCCGCTACTAATCCTAACAATGAACCTTGGCGGTATAGTTCGTATGGCCCTGCCGTGGATATCGCGGCACCGGGCGAAGATGTTTACGTACCGTTTAAGAACAAAAAGCAAGAAGATATTATGGTGTTCGGTTCGGGTACGAGTTATGCCACTCCGCATGTGGCTTCTGCCGCAGCCTTATGGAAGGCTAAAAATCTTAAACAGCTGAACGAATTCATCGAGCAACCATGGCAAATTGTAGAGCTGTTTCGAAAGCACTTAAAAGAATCGGCACAAAATGTTGTCGATAATAGGCAATGGGATCAAAAGCGTTTTGGAGCGGGTATTTTAGATCTAACCGCTTTGTTGAACAAGGATGTTACTGCAGAAGAAATTAAAGGGTTAAAGAATGCCTATGCGGGTAAGGAGAGCCGAAAAGAATGGGATTTAGGGGTTCGTGAGACCGTTCATTTTCTTTGGAATACCGCTCGAAGAAAATTGACCCCTGGTTTTGAGAGTGCAACAGCTCAGGAAGCACTGACCGAAAGAGCACGGATCAGCGTGGCTGCAATGTCAGGAAGACCTGTAAACAAGGTGTTTGAAAGCTATGCACAATTTGATGAAGATCAAACGGAAAAGTTGTTGAAAGTATATTTTGAAAGTTTTAATTAAAAGCAAAAATCATGGATAATTATTTTGACCTTCATTTTCATCCCATGGCAAAAAATCATTTGGCCCCCAGGCCAAAAGAGTCGCATGCTAAAAAGGCAAATACAGCGACGATGCCCATAACTATGACCAAAGCTTTTAAAGATTATACAGACGAAAATGTGCTTCGTAGGCTTGAGAGTCAATGCTCTATCGATTATTTAAATGAGGCACCAATACGTTATGGGGTTGCCGCTATTGCTGCCCTAGAATTTGGCGTGGCTTCGAGTAAAGGTTATCTGGCAGATGTGTTAAAAAGCTTCCTGAAAAAACCCTTGGACGATGACTATTTTAATGCCGTAAAAGAAGGGGAGGTTTCATACTTGAACCTGTTTCTGAAAGAAGTAGAGTTATATTTAAAAAACAGAAATCTAAAAAATAGAGAGCCCCATTCAAAAGGAAGTATAAACCTTATTGCTCGGCCTTCCAAGAACAAAAGGGAGCCTGTATCGGATGAATTGCCAAATTTGATTTTTGCTATTGAAGGCGGACACAACCTCTGTATGAAAAAAATCGGAAACGCCCTTGATTATGATACTTTTGAGGGGCTAGAAAAAGATTCATTTTTTGATCCTAATGTTGTGATTTCCGAAGACAATAGAAAACCACAGGAAGTTCTGAAAAAACTGTATAAAACGGTGCGCGAGTATGGGCTGGATATGCTGTACCTCACACTTACCCATCTGACCCATATACCTGAGCAGCATTTGGCAACACATGCCTACGGTACGAAGCATTTGAGACATCCATCATTTTATCCGTTCGGGAATGGACTCACTGAACTGGGCGCCGATGTTGTTAGAACCGCCTACCAATTAGAAGCTCCTACCAAGAAAAAAGACGATGCAGGCGTATTGATAGATATCAAACATTTGAGCCTGAAATCACGCGAAGATCTATATGCCTTACGACAGAGAGAAGGGTTTATGAAAATTCCATTGATTGCTTCACATGTGGGGGTAACGGGATATTCAATTAGTGATTGGAAGCACAATCTCGAAATAGAAAAATGTGTAAACCATGTAGACCAAGGTGTAAAGACGGTTAAAATGTATACCCGCCCCAAAGTGGCCGGGTATTGGGGAGCCGATTCCAATTCAGAATTCAGTTTTCATCCCGGAACCATCAATTTAATGGATGAAGATATTATTGAAATCGCCAATAGTAATGGACTCATCGGGGTGGGGCTTGATGTTGATTTGTTGGGCTACAATGAAAAATCGATGGGGCAAGAAGATATATGCGAATTTATGACCACACCAGACTTTATCCATTATTTTCCGTACACCAGTATTAAATCGATTGACTATGCCAGTGTAAAAGAAATACAAGCGGAAGAATCATGGTTGAAACCTTCGAAGAAAGAAATACATCCTTTAAATTTTTGCTTTAATATTATTCACATTATGGCCGTTATCGGTTTAAAGACCAAATTTCAAGATACCCCGGAAAAGTTTATCTGCATAGGTAGCGATTTCGACGCCTTTATTGAGCCATTAAATATGTGTAGCGATAGCAGGCAATTGAAGAACCTAAAAGCTTGTTTGATGAAATGGTTGCCCGTTGCTGCCAAAAAGTATCAGAAAGTGAATGGAGGGGCGAAAGATTTGTTCGATTTTACTAAGAAAAAGAAAGAATTGAATAAAGTGGTTGAGGGTATACTCTATGAAAACGGTCGCGAATTTTTAGATAGACGTGGTTTTCTTGAAGGGTTGGCCGAGCCTCAAAAAGGGGAAGCAAGCCCTGAAGTCGAGTTAGTTTAAATACAATTTACGATGCCGAATAAAACGAACGTAAGTACAGATACTTCTTCTAGCCTAAACTATTGGTTCAGCTTTGAAAAATTGATTGCTTTTGCCGTACTCGTTTTCTACGGTTTTTTTATCCATTTTTTAATAGGAAAGGTCGATAGTGGCGACCCCAGTTGGAGCCGGTTGATCTATCTGTTTTCTGGGGTGGAGGCTATTGTTTTTGCTGCGGTCGGTTTTCTATTTGGAAAGGAAGTGAACAGAAGACGTGCCGAAAAGGCGGAAACCGAAAAGAAAGAGGTGGAAGTACAAAAGGAAAAAATCAAAGAAGAAAAAGTAGAAGAGCACAATAAGGGACTCGTTCTTGGGGCTATGATCATGCAAGCCGAAAATGGTCAAAAGAAGCCGACGGCAAATCGAGGTCTAGAAATGGAAATATCTTCGAGTGAATTGCACGGCTTAGCTGAAAAAGCTAAACAATTGTATCCTGAGCTAGATAAGTAGCCCTGTTTTTTTGCTCTCTCCAGTAAGATTGTAGATTAGTCCGAAATAGATACTCCAATCATTATTGAGATAAACTTGAATACGGTATCTATAGCTTTACTTGCTAACTCTTTACTATATCGCTAAACATAATTATAAATGTAAATCGGTCACTGGCTATCTAACGGCCTATTCTGCTTGAATCACTGATGCACTATTGTTAAGGTATAATCCTGATCGTTCATTCTTAATTAGTAATCTTTTAGAATTAAAGTGAATAGCCGTTCTGGCTTAGATCAGATAGCTTATGGTTTCGGCCCACCTGAGGCCAATAATTTACTTACGAGCGGTATTACTACACCCAAGCCGCCCAAGGTACCCACGAGAGTTTCAAAATCTTTTAATAATTCGGGCTTGCCTAGACCGATGAATATGATCACCGTTACAATCACCAGGTAGATTAGAATTCGGGTGTTGGCCCAGGTACCTTTGCCTCTATTTTTATTTTCGAGTCTTAAAGCCTCGTTCAACGATACCGAGGTGATTATAAAATTCTTAAAACTGTAATTGAAAATTTTTGGGCGGTCCTTCCAAACAATCAGGCCTTTTTTCATCAAGGAAAAGAGAGAATTTCGATTCTTAATATTCATAAAACCATCTTTCGCTAAATCGTATAGTAGATAACGCTCTCTCGTAGGTAACGTATTCCAAATATCATTATAGTACCCATGCGCCAAATTTTGGGTGTGCATCACCATGCGTTGGCGGTCTAAGCTGTTTGAAGAATTGTAAGGTTCGTCTCGGGCATAACGTGATTTTACCGTAACTACCGGAGCCAATGTGGGAAGAAACTTGCTATAAGCTAGTTCCTTTTTTAAGATAGAAATAGCTTGTTGGTTCGGATTTTGGTCATTGCTGAGTCCGAATTTCAATTTTTGATCCAATTTCTGCGTGTTCTTTGTAATACCTATGAGAATTTGTGGAAACGCACTTAGAATGTTCCTCCAAGAATTGAAGTCATCTTCTAGGCTTCCAAAAGGTAGGTTGTGTTGCTCGGTATTGTTTTCGTACATCGCAAATATTTGACTTGGGTATACTTCAGAAATCAGAATAATTTGCTTCCTCTTAGAAATCAAAAAGAGGATGATTTTTAACTTTATGTGGTTGAAGCGGTACGATTTTATATTGTGCTCCAAATGCTCCACAATAAATGCCTCATAATCCTCATGATTTAACAGGTTTGGGTCATCCGCGCTTCTGCCCGAAAGCACAGTTAGTATTTGTGAGATATCTGCATGCTCAGCAATATTTTCAAGTTGAAGCATAGATAAGGTGGCGGTTTTAAAATAACCTGCTTCAGTTAGAATTTTCTTGGCAAAGGTATGTTTGCCCGAAAATGGAGGTCCAATGAGCAATAGTCCAGAGTTAGACCTTTCATCATGTAGAATTTGCCCGAACTTTTGAATATAGCCTTCCTCTTTATTGGTGTCAAAATCATTGGGTTCCAGATGCCGAAAACGAAAGGCAAAGAAGCGATCGGAGAAAAACAAAATCAAAGAAAACAACACGGCCAGTATTATAAGAACCCCTGAAATTGTTAGTATAATTAGATTGAAGGGTAGGGTATGCTCGGCATTGTTCGACTTTTTTTCAGTTATATAAACTGTCTTGTCGCGATCTAAATAGTTGAATTGAAATAAGTTCAAAGAGTCGTTGTTTCCCCAAGATTGGTCCAGCGCTTGTTCATAGACCATACCCTGAAATTTACTGATACGATTATCATATGAAGGGCGAATATGCCATAAGAACTTCTCTAGTAACGAACTTTCTTCTACGCCTTCAAACGTATAGTTTTTTGTGGTATCGGTCAGTGTCAGTGTCTGGTGGTATTGGCCTTGATCCAAGTGTTTTTTGCGAAGTAGTAGATATTCTTCTTCTTGATTTTCTAGAGCGGGAAAACTGGTTTCCAATGTTTTGGCTTTCTCCATAAATCTACGGGCCATATCTATTTTGTCAGTTTTTGACCATATCTTATCGTTCAAGTCTTTGGCATTGGTAAAGATGGTATAAGCCGGAAATATCGTGGATAAAAACAACCAACAAAAAAGAAATATGGCATACCAATACTTGTAATCTAATAGTAATGTACTCCCCTTCTTTTGAGCGTATTCATCTAAATTCTGAATTAATGAACGTACGCGGTTGTGCAGAGTACGTACAATTTTTATTTTCTTGCTGGTTTTATTCAAGTAGATAAAAATCAAAAATACGATTTGCACAACAACAGAAATGACTACATAATTTGTTTCGTTCTTTTGAATTTTGCAAGCGATGATATTGAGAAAAATTATGGCAAATAGCAAAATAACGTCACGTATCTGAAATTTGAAATTTGCATTGCCCCCATGCGGATGCAAACTGTAAAATATGATGAGGTAGGCGTAGATTCCCAAAAGTAGGCAGAGAATATAGGCGGTTGTTGGTGCTACGATACAACTTATAAAAAATGCTAATGCGGTAAGTAGAATTAGCACTACGGATAAAACGATATAATAGTTTCTTAGTTTTTTTTTCGGAGTTAGAAATTCAAATAAAAATCGATCGTATTTGTAAAGCCCTAGCTTGGGGTTTCTAATAATTAAAGATAGAACGGTGATAATCAGAATTAAACTTAAGGCCAAAACGATACCCATACAGCATAGTGTCAATACTTCTGAAATCTTGGTACGAAGAAGGGCGATATCATAAAGTGCGATTACACTAAGATTCGTATTTTTTATAGGCCTTATATCGTATAGTTGCCCCTCATCTCTATAATTTACCATACCTTGGGCGTGAATTCTCGACAAAATGGCGGCCTTCATTTTACTGTTGTTTCTGCATACATTAAAGAAATTTTCTAGTGTAGATCTCCCTTTTTCAGAATGAAACCACACCTCGCCTTCTTCGTCAACAATGGCAAATTGAAAACCAAAAGGTAAAATTGCTTCATGCAAAGATTTTAATTGTGCGGCGCCCACTCTGAAACCGACGATATTATCCTTTTCGTTCTTTAGTAGGTAAATGGCCTCTTCGCTCTGTTCTTCAATGGAAACCACAGGCCTCATTACATATTTTATTTTATGGGTCAGTGTATCTAAGAACCATAGGTTCTGGGCATTAACATAATCGGTGTAATATGGTCTACTACCTAAATTTTTAGTGTTCTTTATAGTGTTTTTGGCAATGAGTCGCGCGTGATATTTTACCGCACCGGTAGCCGTATCTATTTTAGAGAGAAACTTGAAGTGATCGCGGTACTTAGTGTTAGATTTAGAAATTTCGATGGAAAGGCTGTCCTTACTTCCTGCTTCTGCCAAAAGTTGTCTTTTTTTATCATCATTATCTAATGACATGGTATAAAGTGAGGTTACATTACCTGCGTTTTCGGCTTCAAAACTGCTTTTAATTTTTTCACTTAAAACCTCTAGCTTTTCAGGAAAGACATAGGAGTAATCATAATAGTGGTTCATAAGTGAGGCGAACACGACGATTAAGATGGGAGCGCCGATTATTACCGAAATACCGGATAATATAACATCGTTACTTGACAGTCGCTCATCTTCGGCAATGAACAGCATTTTAAAGTAGGGCATCCCAAAAAGGCCGAGTATCAAAAAGGTAGTCAGTAATGCAATTATCCAAGAATCTAGTTTTCTGACCGACTCATGGTAGCGTTCCGTTTCTACAAGTCCGAAAATGGCAATTTCATAATGTACGTTGGGGTCTAAATTTGTTTTGTAAACATACTCGCGGCCAAATAACTGGTAGGCTTCATCGTCGGTAGGTATGCCAATGGACATACCGATATTAAACGGATTGAACTTGTCAAGACTGTCAGGTAAAATAATCTTGCCCTTTAGCGAGCTCAATTCAATTATAGAGTCCTTTGCTTTTCTTTCATTGGTTTCAGGCGATTTTTTAAAAATCACAATGTATTCATCAAACTCTTGATGAAAGGGTGTGTGGTCTTTTATTTTATTCCTTAAACCATTCCATACCTTAGGTCTTATTTTGCCTTTAGTTATTGTATCTCTTTGTTCGAGTAGCGGGTGCTTTTCTTCTTTGTCTTTACTAGGTTGTTTTTGGAATTTTTTTTCTTTTGTATTGCTTCCAAAGACCTTATTCAATAAGGTAGTCCACTGCTGGTCGATTAGATGGCTATAGAGCGGCCGAAGCTCGGAAATCACTTCTTTGCTAGCATAAATGGAGTCATATTCCGTGGCGTAAAACTTCTGAAAGTCGTTGTTGAGCTGCTTTGAAATGATATCAAAATTGGCATCTAGACTGTGAAGTTTTGATTCGCGATAATGGTGCTCATTGCTTTTGATATGGGAATAATAAATGGCAAAAAATAAACCTATAATTATAAAGGCTACAGTAAGCAGGGTAAAGAGCCTTTTATTGGCCGTAAAAGGTCTACGTATCGCATTGCCTAATGAAGAATTCGTTGGCATAGGTTCTAGAAAGATGGTTAAACCGGGGGCTTACATAATGAATAACATTATGCATTCTGAGATGTTCTCCTTTTACATATGCCTGTTGGGCGGAAGTGTATTCTCAGTTTCTTTTTTATGTGTAATCATCTGCTCATCAAAAAGTAAATGTTCAAATCATTGGTTTTAAGTACTTGATGATACAGTGTTGTATAGCTAATATTGAATTTTGTGCAAATGGCAGTTTTGATAGATTCATCATTACGGCCAAATATGTTAAGCAATCAGATGAACCGGCTGCCCGTTTTTATCCAAAGATTCGATAAAATCGTTAGGTACATTTTTGTAGGTGTCTAGCCCGAGCGTAGCGAGAAAGTCGTTGGAAAATATATTTGCCATTTTCTCTGAAAGCAACCAGCTTCTACATTTCGTCCATCGGTCTACATTGTTGCCATACATGTGGTTGGCTAAATCGGGAAAGGCATAATCCATACTTTTGCCCCAATGTACCGTAAACGGAATGTTTTCGGACTGCATAGCTTCAATCATAAATCGACTGTATTCTTCTAAACTGGGAATTTTCTTCGATTTTTCCCATTGAATACCATCAATTTCGATAACACAAGTTTTATGAAATTTGGTAAAGCCCAAAGTTGCCTCAGTTCTGTTCACGTAGCGCATGGCGAAAATACCGGGTATGGGGTGGGCCTTTGTCATTTTTACCAAAGCGTTCAATGCTCTTTCAGAATCTTCAATGGCAACACCCATAGAGCAGGCAAAGGCAGGACCTTTGTAACCGGCATCAAAAAAAGTTTCATAGAGCGTCGCGGTAATTTTCTCTTCATCTTTGGTAATTTCCGGTAGAATACTTTTCTGTAGACTCTTTATAAACCACGGAATACTTTTCGGGAATTTTTCACTGAACTTGATCAGCAAATAAATCAGGTCTTTGTAAATCGATTTTTCAATTTTAGTGAAAGGGTCAGGGTAGGCTAGGGTATACTTTTTCTTGTACATGGCCTCGATCACATATTGGTTTTCGTCTACATAAGGGTTAATAAAGACTTTGTAATGATACGGTCGGCTGGGCCTTCCGTTTTCGTCTACTTCACTGTCAATTTTAAATTCCGAATTCGTAAAATCCAAAGTTTTAGATAGAGACAGGGCCAAGTTTTTATCAATTCTTCTCACATACCTATCCAACAAAAAAAGGTCTTCCGCCTCTATGGCTACTCCGTGAATAAATCCGAAACTGCCCAAACCGACCAATGCGGCGTTGAACAATTCGTCGTTTCGAATCACCCGAGCGTTTATGCCGTGTGCAAAGGCATCGTTCAAACTAGGTTTGGTGTGCCGTTCTAGGTAGACATTATCCGAGGCGTTCGGTCCTGTAATAATATTTAGTCCGACTACATAATCCTGTACCGCACCCGTATCAAAGGCGGACCCATGTACGCCTGTTGAAATGCATCCGGCAACGGTCTGCCCGTTACTGGCACCTGTGGTCTTTAAAGATTTACCGTACTCGTTCAGTTTTTGTGAAATTTGTTTTATGGTACTTCCACATTCAAAAAAGAAGATATTCTCATGCTCATATTCAGAATCGGGGTGCATATCACCTTCCTCTATTTCAAGGTCTAGGTACATCAAATTGTTTTGATGCATATTATCCGCCTGGTGGGCAATGTTAGACATAGACCATCGAGAGCCATAGGCACGAAAACCCTCGTTATCGGTTTCGCATTTTTTGATGAGTCGTTGAATTTCTTCAGCGCCATCATTATAGCGCATCAGCCTACTGGGCATAGTAGCCTTAGGTTCGTGACGGGTAATGTATTGCCGTTTGACGTCGAATACCCCGTTCTCGTGCAGTGTATCCCATTTTCCTATTAATAATTCACTTGTCTTGGCCATGGCTTTACATATCAGGAATCATACATACATATTTGATCTTCACTTTTCGACGGCTTCCAAAAGTCACCAAGTACAAAAGGTTGCCCCCAAAGGTGTCTTTAAATTCAACCGAAAACAGTTTTCCAGATTCACATTTGTCTTTAGGCACATTGATCATCATGCCATCTGTTAGCACCGAAGTTTTGACCACAGCAGTATATTCGCCGTACATCTTATCGCGGTACCAATCTTGGCCCTGCATCGTTTCAGGGGGCATAGGCACACCATGCGTGCTGACAAAACGGGTGGTATAGCAAGATTGTAGTAGCGGTATGATGAAAAGGAAAAAAACCCCCAACCTGATAGTCTTGTGAAGCTTCGCGTACATTTTAAAATAATTTAACCAATGAAACCTAAGCTTCATCAAAAATTAAATGAAACCGGAAAGGGGAAGAGTAGCATGAATGTAAATACAAAAAAGGGTTGATTTAACAACTTTTGTATGTGTTACCGGAATTGTTGTATGGATGGGGTGATTTAAGGTGCTGTAAATGAGTGTGATGATAGGTTCTTGCCCAAAAAAGCTTGAAAGAAAAATAGTTTAAAGAGCGTGATTTTCAATGGTGAAGCACGGGTGAGGTTGAATGATTATAGCATCCAGAACCCAAGTATCTTACTAAACTTCAAATAGCTCAGGTATAACAAAAAAGCCACCGAAAAAGGTGACTTTTTTTGTGGAGCCGGAGGGATTCGAACCCTCGTCCAAACAAGCAACGTCAAAGCTTTCTACATGTTTAGTTTCCGATTAATTTTCGATGCATGCCTGACCGGAAACGGCCTAACATACACTTAGCTTCTTAAGGTTTTGGTGGCAACGCCGAAGCTACGCTGCCCTTGTGTTGACTTTTATGGTGCCTCTAGATGAACCGCCGTCAACAAGGGCTGTTCAGAGACATCTCGCTTTCCGACCTTGTCGGAACGAGGCATAACCTTACTATAATTCAGGTTACGCGGCAAGAGCGTAATTAGATTCGCCAATTAAAAAGTGTGAAGTATGATATTAACGAGCTGTACCCCAGCGCTCGACATGCTTACATTGCCATTGGTCTCGCTGTCAAAACCAGTCGGCCCCATAATGAGCTGGCAAATCTTCATCTGCCAGTTATCCATTTTATTTTCAAAGAACTACTTCGTTGCACTTAGCGCAATTGCAGTATGGGCGTTTCCCTTTATCGGTCGAGCCTCAAAAGGGTCGGGCTATTCACTTTTACTCCTCGGCCGCATTCGTCCTGCGGGGTAACCGCTACTATCCCTAACGCGGGTCGCCTCGTTGAAATCAATCTCTACAAGACAACCACCCTTATAATTTTATAAGAAGACGGCAAAGCTAGCAAAAAGTTTGTCCACTGCCACAATTCCGAGTAATTTAGGCAAAATTTATACCAAAGCCCGTTTATGAAATTCGGAATCATTCAAGAACGTAAAAATCCGCCCGATAGGCGCGTGGTGCTGTCTCCCGCAGCCTGCCAAAAAGTCGTTAAAAAATTCAAGAAGGCCGAAATTATCGTAGAACCCTCGCCCATTAGAACCTATTCCGATACCGATTATCAAAATGCAGGTATCGAGGTCGCCTCAAAGATGGAAGAATGCGATGTGCTTCTTGGTGTGAAAGAAGTGCCTATCGAACATCTAGTTCCGAATAAAAAATACTTTTTCTTCTCCCACACCATCAAAAAGCAACCGTACAATGGCGACTTGTTGCAGGCCGTTCTCGAAAAGAACATCGAACTCTACGACCATGAGGTGATCACCGACCAAAACGGGCAACGCTTGGTGGCCTTTGGCCGATATGCCGGTATCGTTGGGGCCTATAACGGTTTTCGGGCATTCGGGCTCAAATATGGTAGTTTTAAGTTGCCCAAGGCAGAAACGTTGCCCGACCAAAAAGCACTGATTGCCGAGCTCAGAAAAATTACCCTCCCGAATATCAAAATATTATTGACCGGTAAGGGTAGGGTAGGTAACGGGTCAAAAGAAATGCTCGATGCCATGGGGCTTAAAAAGGTAAATGTTGCAGAGTACCTTAAAGATGATTTTAACGAAGCTGTTTATTGCCAAATCGATGCCTCGGAGTACAACAAACGTAAAGACGGGGTACGTGGCAATAAGGCCGATTTTTTTGCTAATCCGCAGGAGTATAAATCAAATTTTCACCGCTTTACAGAAGTGACCGATTTCTATATCGCAGGCCATTTTTATGGGCAGGGTGCCCCATATCTATATACTCGAGAAGATGCCAAGCATCCCAATTTTAAAATCAAGGTAGTGGCAGATGTAAGCTGTGATATTGACGGCCCTGTGGCCTCCACGATCAAACCTTCTACCATTGCCGAACCCATTTATGGGTACGACCCACTTACCGAAAAAGAAGTTGATTTCAAGAACGAGAATGCCATTGCGGTTATGGCGGTCGATAATTTACCTTGCGAACTTCCAAAGGATGCCAGTGAAGGTTTCGGAGAGGCCTTTGTGAAAAATGTGATTCCCGCCTTTTTTAATGGAGATAAAGACGGAGTGCTAGAAAGGGGCCGCATGACCCAAAATGGAAAATTAACGCCTAGGTTTTCTTATTTACAGGACTATGTAGAGGGTAAGAATTAGTTTTGGGTTTCTCTTTATTAGGTCTTGAAACTTCGTTTCAATTCCTCACAAACGGATAATTTGAACGCTCCCTTACTTTGCGTTCTTGTCGTCCAATTTAATGAGGCCGTTCTGCCACTGTTATCCTAATGTTGGGTAAACCTTTTTCCCTTTGCAAAAGTGTTAGGGGCGCTGCGGGCATGAAAAGCGTGGCTTTTAAAAAATGATAAATCAGCCTAGTTTATTTGGAAACTGAATTCTTCTCATCCTTCATTTTGTCTTGAAACAAAACGAAGCAAAAATTCAAGGCTGCCTAAAATCAAGACGGAACGCTTCGTACGGTCGCTAAATTCTCCTAACTTCTTGAAACTTCGTTTCAATTCCTCACAAACGGATAATTTGAACGCTCCCTTACTTTGCGTTCTAGTCGTCCAATTTTATGAGGCCACTGTTAACCCATGGAGGGTAAGGCCTTTTTGCCCTGGCAAAAGCGTTCTGGCGCTGAGGTGATGAAAATGTGTAGATTTCAAAAAAGGGATAAACCAGCGTAGCGTTTCTATTATAAACTAAATTCTTCTCAACCTTCATTTTGTCTTGAAACAAAACGAAGCAAAAATTCAAGGCTGCATAAAATCAAGACGGAACATTTCGTACGGTCGCTAAATTCTCCTAACTTCTTGAAACTTCGCTTCAATTCCCCACAAACGGATAATTTGAACGCTCCTTTACTTTGCGTTCTAAACGTCCAATTTTATGAGGCCGTTCTGCCACTGTTATCCCATGGAGGGTAAACTTTTTTGCCTCTGCAAAAGAGGTCTGGGCGCTGCGGGTATGAAAAAGCGTGGATTTTAAAAAATGATAAATCAGCCTCGCGTTTTTATTGGAAACTGAATTCTTCTCATCCTTCATTTTGTCTTGAAACAAAACGAAGCAAAAATTCAAGGCTGCATAAAATCAAGACGGAACGCTTCGTACGGTCGCTAAATTCTCCTAACTTCTTGAAACTTCGTTTCAATTCCCCACAAACGGATAATTTGAACGCTCCTATACTTTGCGTTCTTGTCGTCCAATTTTATGAGGCCGTTTTGCCACTGTTACCGCATGGAGGGTCAACCTTTTTGCCCTGGCAAAAGCGTTCTGGCGCTGAGGTGATGAAAATGTGTGGATTGGAAAAAAGAATAAATCAGCCTAGTTTATTTGGAAACTGAATTCTTCTCAACCTTAATTTTGTCTTGAAACAAAACGAAGCAAAAATTCAAGGCTGCATAAATTCAAGACGGAACGCTTCGTACGGTCGCTAAATTCTCCTAACTTCTTGAAACTTCGTGTCAATTCCTCACAAACGGATAATTTGAACGCTCCCTTACTTTGCATTCTTGTCGTCAAATTTTATGAGACCGTTCTGCCACTGACGATGTTCAAAAGTGGGACCAACATTTCCCGCGCTTCGAAGAGGGAATTTTCTCTTTGTTCGTAATGAGCTTGTCGAAGTAAATGAATAGCAAGGCGATGAAAATGTGGTTGGGCCAACAAAATATCCATTAGAAAACATGAGAAAACAGGATTATTTGTATTCAGCAATTTATATTTTACTAACTACTAACTACTAACTACTAACTACTAACTACTAACTACTAACTACTAACTACTAACCACTAACCACTAACCACTAACCACTAACCACTAACCACTAACTGCTGACCACTAACTGCTAACTACTAATTACCAACTCAATACCCGATTCCTAAATCATTTGTTCGTACGGCTTCCAATTTTTCTTTAAGCTTTGTTTGAAAGAAGGCCACGGTATCCCCATAGACAGGATTTTTAGCCAAATTGGTGTACTGTTTGGGGTCTTTGTTCATATCGTAAAGTTCGATACCCGAAGCGGCATCCTCATCGTATTGAATAAATGCCCAATCGTCATTTCTGAGTAAAAACGATTTTCCGCCTTGCGATACAGAAAAGGCCATATCTCGTACTTCACTGGTGGGATCGTTCAAACTTTTAACCAAAGATTTTCCCTGTAAAGTAGGAGAATGATTTATTTCCGCCAGCTCGGCAAGGGTAGGGTATAGGTCGATCAATTCGGTGAACGAATGACAGACTGAGGCTTCCTTTCCCGGTACTTTTATCAATAGGGGTATTTGAACAGATTCTTCGTGCAAGCTTACCTTCATCCAAAAATCATGCTCATCTAAATGAAAACCATGATCTGAGGTAAAGATCACAATAGTATTCTCATCTAAGCCCTCGGCTTTTAAGCCCTCTAAAACCTTCCCCACTTGAGCATCCATATATGATACGGAGGCATAGTAGGCCGATAACGCCTTTTTCTGTTGTTCCAAACTCATTTTACCGTTCACGGAAGTCACGTAATTAATGCCACGCTCGGGAATGTCATCCCAGTCGCCTTTCACCTTTTTAGGGAGCTGCATTTCCTCATAAGGGTAAGGCTCAAAATAGGTTTTGGGTGCTACAAAAGGTACGTGCGGTCTTACAAATCCTACGGCAAGAAAAAAGCTGGTGTCTCTATATTTTTTAAGCAATTCAACTGCTTTCTTGGCAGTTTTTCCATCTGAATGGATTAAATCGTCCCCTTCTGCCTTTACAATGGTCATTACATTTCCGCCTTTTATAGGTAGTGCCCCATCAGGGTTGCCTTGAACCAATTCGCCCTCACCCTTCGCTTTCCATTCAGGCCCAGGGCTATTAAATTTTTCGTTCCATGAAGCAGGGTCATCTTTGCCATCACTTCCTTTTTCAATATCCCCCGGTACGCCCATATGGTAAATTTTGCTTACGCGAGAGGAAACATATCCGTTCTCCTTAAAAAGCTCGGGAAGCATTTTTCTATCCGGTCCAATATTTTCCCTGCCGCTCACATAGCCATAGGTGGTCGTCGCGTTGGGATAATAGCCCGATAACATAGAAGCTCGAGAAGGCCCGCAGACAGGGTATTGGCTATAGGCACGGGTATAAAGCACACTTTCTTGTGCCAGCTTATCTATATTCGGACTGATTTTCAAGTTGTTGCCATAGCATGAAAGTGCCGTGGTAGTCAAATCGTCAGCTATGATGAAAAGTACGTTCATCGGCTTTTCTTTTTCAGGCTTTTCAGTTTTACATCCCATTAGTAGACAAGAAAATGTAAAGAAGAAGATAATGACGTTTTTCACTGGTGCTAATTTGTTGAGAGTTATGTAAATCAAATTTCTCGGCTTATCAAATCTTAATAGTTTATACGCCCATAGTTCAAGTGGCGTGCCGTTAGGTGTGTTTGGCGATTAAGTTATCCGATAAAACCTACAAAGTAAAATTTTCATTGATTAATTGTAAACGTAATGTAAAGTTTTAAATATCTTGCGTAGCTTTCTAAAACGAAAACTATGACAATCAACTGGATTTTGGGTGATGAAGTTGAGGAAACCTTACATCATTATTGTGTCGAGTTAGAATACAAATTAAGACCTAAAATCGTCAAGTTTCTTATTTCCCGTTTAGATCCCGATTCTTCAGTCGATTTTTCATGCTTTCAATTTGATATCGATGTTGAGGGCCGTAGTATCGGAATATCTAACACCACACCGCACCAATATTACAGCTTGATCGAAGCCGATTTTCCAAAGCCGATTTTAGAATTCACTAAAATATAATGGCTTAGTTTACTTCTATATTCCATTCAATTACCGGGTGAATTTTTGGGGCCGTATAGCAGCCTAGGGCTTTTAATTGTAAGGTGATGCTCTCTTTGGCTTGCAAAGTTTTGATCATCAGTTTTTTGGTCTTGCCGGCTTCAATTTCAAAAACAGGAGAACTACTGTAGAAAGTGTACTCCATCCCATTCTCGAAGAGTAGGTCGCTACTACTATTGTTTTTGAGTTCTACTTCCATAATCTGGGTCTTGTTGATATAGGTAGCTTTTACGATTTCAATACTGGCCTTTACTAATGGATTTAGATATTCTTCCTTTCCTACCAATAAATCGTTATAGACAGCAACCGTTCGACCTGCGAACAATGCTTCTTGTAAGCTAGCTTGGCTCTTTTCTTCGGCAAAGACCAAAGTAATGGGGCGATGGTTGCCTTTCTCGGTATAATCCCAATCGATGAGTCCGTGAATATCGCTGGTTCCCATAATCGTTAAATTATGTTCTAAGGCCAAAGCAAGTGATTCTTCGGCGTAATCGGTGGTATTGATGACTTCGATACCGTGTAATTCCCCTTTTTTGATACGTTCCTTTTGAAAATCGCTAAGTATAGGGTTGCCTTTAGGGGTCTGGGCATACCAAGCCGGGTGGTTCCAAAAGACAAAAGCATTTTGTTTTTTCGCCTCTGAGAAAGATTTCTCGGCCTTGTCGACCAGTAATTTATTGGCATCTTGAATAAAAACCGCATTGTTGTGACCTACCGGGGCGGACCTGGTGATTTCTGAACCGTGAATTATCATAAGGCCATGTTCTTCGGCTTCTTTCATCGCCCTGACCAGCTCATAAGAACGGTTTCGGTCGGGGTGTGGAATATCTTCTGAGTGGGGTTGATACTCCAAATGTTCGGTCAAAGAAATGGCATCTAAATTTTCACGAAGCGCTTCTTGCACCCGAATGGTCGGCCAGACATTACCATCGGAGAAGACTGTATGCATATGCAAATCGACTTTAAGGGTTTTGTAGCCTTCTATATTTGGGTAGGTGAGGGGTTGTGCACCTGCGTGCGAGTGGTCTTGAGCAGTTAGGTTAAAGATGGTGATAAGAAGAATGAAAGAGAGCAATTGGTTTTTCATGGTAATTGGTTTTTGCCAAATGTAAAGAAAATGCACAATTTTGAAGGGTATAATCGATGGCCATCAGGTTAAGTAATGGTTAATTGATCAACGAAACCCCAAGCCCAATGGTGGTCTGTCGGTGATTGTAATCAATTAAACTTTCCCCATACCCATCAAAAACCTGAATATGTCCGCTAAAATTTTTGACAATAGGGAAGGTCCAGTTCAGCTGTATACTTCCTCTACTTTTAGCGCCAAATTTCATGGAGTGTCTGCCGATGGCAGAAAAACGCTGTCGCCCTAAATCGTAGCTTACCTGTGCTTCGGCTCTGCCTATATAGTCTGAAATCTCAGGGTTGTCGTCGTTGCTTCCTCCCAATCGAAACCAGTTTCTGAGCATGATTTGCCATGGTCCGCGCTCAAGACCTGCATGAAAACTCAAACGGTTCCAGCTTCTAGAAATCGGATCCGACCTTCCATTACTTTCATGAATAAAAGCCGCACCGACCATTTTTCCATCAAAACCTAACAAAGAATAGTTCAATGGAAAATTTAGAATAATTTCTGGTTCATAATTGGTTTCCCTAAAAGGTCTAGATAATTTTTTGTTGTAAATCTGCCAGTATGCCCGTTGTGAAAAAGCAGACCATACATCGGCCCTGCCCCAGAGTACATCATGAAAAACCTTAGTTTTGAGGCTGAGTTGAAATTTTGATTCAACTACGTTGAGGTCAACAGGTTCCGGTAAGGTATTTTCAAGGTTCTCGCTGCGAGGGTTCTTGTTCGTATCCGAAGAAAATTTGCCTACCATAAAATAAACAGGTTTGTAAGAGGTAACCAAGAAGGTGCCTCGATGGTGGGCATCATCAAGTTCCCAAAGTTCAGATAGGCTTTTACTGTTCTTGAAAATCCAATCTTTCTCAATATTGTCTTGAGCTTGACCGCAAAATGGTAGGGTTAGAAGTGTAAATAGAATAAGTGGTGCCTTTAAAACAAGTTTCTTCGGTACTGGCTGCATACAAGTTGAATTTTCTACTTGTTGCAAAAATATACATTTGATACACTTTGTAGACCCGGCCTCAAGCTGTTTAAGACAACTTTAATTGACGCATTTAAATAGTTTGTATTCGGTTGAACAATGTCGTTTTATATGATTTGCTAAGTGGTATAGCCTTTTTGTTGATTACCAAGTGGTCGTCGGCAATAGAGTCAAGCTTCATAATGTTTACGATATAAGAGCGATGAACCCGTATAAAACTGGAAGTTGGTAGGCGTTCTTGCAGTGTCTTAAGGGGGTAGCTCAAAACAAAACTTCCGGAGTTTGTTTTTAAACAACAATAGTTGCGATCTGCCACTATATAATGAATGTCATTAAATAACAATTTTTGCATCTGCCCGTTATGCCTTATAAATATACGGTCATACATGACATTCAATTCTGAGAAAGACGTCTGATCAAGGGGCTGTTCTCTATTTAACTGGTCAGCGACCAATTCAACTGTTCTATGCAGATTTAATTTATTAAAGGGTTTGGTAATAAATGCTTTAGGTTTGGTTTTTTTCGCTTTGGCAAAGGTGGCCTCATCTGTATTGGCGGTTAAATAAATAATGGGGGTGTTTCTAATCTGTTGAATGGCGCTAGCAGTTTGAATACCATCAATTTTTCCTTTAAGGTTAATATCTAACAAGAGTATATCAGGTGCATTTTTTTCGGCAAACACAACAGCTTCTTCACCTCGAGTAACGACGCCTAAGACCTCATAACCTAAAGTGGAAAGCTGCAATGAGATATTTGCAGCGATAATCATATCGTCTTCCACTATAAGTATTCTAATTTTGTCTTGCATGATCATGCAGCTTTAGTAAGTTGAAATTGAATTGATATTGCTGTTCCCTTATTTACGTTTAGCAATATTTTGCCGTCTAGCTGTTTGGTGAGCAATTCTATCAACTGTGTACCGAACCCTGTACCGTTATTCTGAACCTCAAGGGGTTTGCCAATACCATCGTCTACGACATCTAATCTAAGTTTAGAACCAACTTCTTTAAGATTGATGGTAATTTTTCCCTTTCTTCCATCAGGGAAGGCGTATTTTAGAGAATTGGTGAACAGCTCATTAACAATAAGCCCCACAGGTATGGCCATATCAACCTCTAGTTCGAGCGGTTTCATATCTACATTTAATTCGACAAGGTCACTAGCTCCGTAGGCATCGATGATATATTCGCCCAACTTTAAAAAATAACTTTTCATCTCGACGGCCGCTAAATTTTCACCCGTATATAATTTTTGATGTATCAGCCCCATACTTTGCACCCTATGTTGACTCTCGTTCATGGCCGACAGCATATCTACATTGTCGATACGTGCAGCTTGAAGTGATAGTAAACTTGACACTATTTCAAGATTGTTCTTTACCCTATGATGTATTTCTTTGAGCAAGAACTCTTTTTCTTCGTTTTGCTTTTTTAGTATTTTGTTGACCTTGAATTTATTTTGGATGGTTTTATAGGCAAGCAAGAGCAGTAAAAATAGTAGTCCGGTTATAACTATAGTAAGCTTTTGAGTGGTTTGTTGTTTGGATATAAAGACTTCTTGAGAGCGGATTTTATTTTCTTTATCCGCTACCTCAAATTCAGTTCTTAGTAATGATATTCTATTATCGGCCTCAGCCGTAAAAACAGTTTCTTTGAGTGTATCATATTGCGCAAAAGCCTTGTAGGCTTCTTTATATTGATGATTTCCGGCATAGGCCCTTCCCAGTGCTTCATAAGCCATACTCAAGTGAAAAGCATCTCCGAAGTTATCAGTTGCCGTAGTAATCGATTGTTTTAAATGGTCGATGGCAGAACTATAGTGGCCTTGTAGGTTCTTGACCTTGCCTAGCGATAACCAACTTCGCATGACCATAAAATTGTTATCCAATAATTCTGCATACTTCAACGCATTGATGCCGGCCTTTTCTGCCTCTTCAAGTTCGTTCAGATTGGCGTACACTTCTAACATTACAATGTAGGCATCACTTAGGTTATTGTAAAACCCATAGCGTTCGCCAATGGTAATGGAATGTCGTAAATAATTCAGCGCCTTCTCATGTTTCTCTAATGATAAATAGTTGCTGGCCACTACAAAGAGAGTGAAATCATAATCGAGATCGTTGATGCCACGCTCTTCGTAGAGCGCTAATGATTTAAGGCCGTACTCAAGACCCGCATCATATTTTCCCTGTTTCCAAAAGAGGTTGCTTAAATCGCTATAGGCCATAGCTATGGCCCGTTTATCACTCAATTTCTCACCGACCTTTAAGGCTTCTAGCGCATAGTCCGCGGCTTTTCCTAAAATTCCCCGCCTTTCATAAACGTAGCCTAATTGGGTGTACAGATGGGGCAAATCTTTTTCTTGCACCTTAGTCATTGCGATTTTGAGAATTTTTTCGGCCTCGTCTAGCTTTTCCATTCTCAGTAAAATTGCAGCTTCGGTAACCTGAAAGCGACCTTCCCATAATTTATTATTACCGTTTGCGGTTAGGCGGAGACCGATTTTTGTAAAATCCCACGCTTTGCTCAAATTTCTGGTATGCCAATAGTATGCTAGGTCGTTTAGCATTGAAAACCGGATCGAGTCTTGACGTACTTCAGGATAGGTGTTTTCAAGGATGTCGAGATAAGATGCACCAAAGTTATCGGTATCGACGAACACTCTTTTGTACGATTTTTCAGCGTACAACTCTAAATTTTGGGAAAAGGCTAAACCTCCATTTACAATTGTAAAGGCTAAGAGAAAAACGGTCTTTTGGAAAATTATCCCCATTATTCGGACTCCTACACATCGGGGGCAATTGTGCGAGTATCTAAATGTACAACATTCCGATGGTATTTGGCTCGGTAAATAGATATGGGTATCGGGACAGTAAATGATGCCGTTCGTCCTCTTGGTTTACAATGGCATGAAACTAATCGATAGTTTCATTTCAAATTAATGTATAAAGTTCCTCCGGTTAATTTTAAAAACATGCCCGTTAAAGGTTATGAAAGTATGCGAACTTATACTAGCTTTTCTTATGATACTTCATTGGTCTTGTAAAGAAGATAACAAAACTTCTTCCGATAGTTCGACTTCTCAGCAGAGAATTTTACAGGCAAACTTTAAAAGCTTCATAGATATTTCATGGAATGAGAAGAATGTAGATACTCTTAGCCATGTGCTGGCCAAAAACTATTTCTGTAATCATAACGGAATTAGAGTAGCTGGCGATCGAAATGAAATGCAAGCTTTTATGAAAACATACTTTATAGGCTTCCCTGATGCTCGATTTGCAACGGATGCCACTCAAATTAAAGACAATCGACTTTTTACGCATTGGACGTTTAAAGGAACGAATACCGGTGCGTTCCGACAAATACCTGCTACAGGAAAAAAAATTAAAATCACTGGGTACGCCACAGTCTATTTTAATGGCGATGGCGAAATCGTACAAGAAGATATTTATTTCAATGAGCTTGAATTTCTTCAACAGCTCGGTTACACTTTGACCCCACCAATTTTAAAATAATCATTAAAACCAATTAATAACCTAAACCCTTTAAAAATGAAAAAAGTAATAGTAACACTCGTTTTGATGACCACGGTCATCACCTTTGCCCAAAAGAAAAATGGCACGGTCTATTCAGAACACCCGGCCATAGACTTGGTAGTTGAATTTAATGAAGCATTTGTAAGCGGAGATACCACCAAACTTGCCAGTCTCTTGACCGATGATTTTAAGTCGTATAATGGGGTTGACGAAAATTTATCTTCTAAAGGCACGGATAAAGCACGTTACGTAAAAAACGCTTATCGTTGGAATGACGAACTTGACTATTTCTCCATTGAGGTTTTTCCAGGGGCCTATTATGATGCTATTGAATATAAAAAAGATAATAAAGACGATGAGCTATGGGTGCAAACCTGGGACCTGCTCAAAGGTATTCATAAAGAGACCGGTGTAAAATTCACTTCGCCTACACATGATCTTGTTTTGGTGACCAAAGACCTAAAAATAAAAACGATTATTCACTATTTCAACCCAAGTATTTTTGACGAAATGCTGAACAGTTTCTCTGAACGTTCAAATGGTACGATTTACATAAATCACGATAACATCAATACCGTTCGCAAAGCAGTGTATGCATTTGAAAATTCAGATTTAGATAAGGCCATCAGTTTCTATAGTGATGATGCTCGATTTTTCAATATCAATGATGATTTTAATACTCCTGACACTAAAGACAAGGTAAAAGAGATTAGACAAGAGTTTTTGGACAATTTTGAAATTAAGGAAGTTGAAATGATCGGTTACCCCGATTATCTTGAATATGAATTGGATAATGGGAGGTCGGTACTCTCTTGGTGGAATTTTCATCTTGTTCGTAAGGCCGATAAAAAAGAAATCGTTTTGCCTATGCACATCAATGATGGTTTTGATGAGGAAGGAAAAATTACTAGTGAAGTACTTTACTTCAACAGAACCCTGTTAGAGGAATAATAATCAAAGATTAGCTAAGACTCTTGCCATGCTTTCATAAAAATGTCTCGTCAAATAATGGTTTGAATTAGCTACATACCACAACTGACCGACTTTAGATGGGTCCTGATTTTATAGTTAGGGCCCTTTTTATTACCTCGAAAAAGTTTATTGGAATTATACTAAAATTGAACTCTTGGGATGTTTATATTTGAAACAAATCAATTTATTTTGAACCCTGCGGAAGAATATATTCTAAATCAACCCGAGCCCTACAAAAGTATTTTATTGCATTTGCAGATGACCGTTCAGCGTGTGATACCAGATGTCGAAATGAAGTATAAATGGAGAATACCATGTTTTTATGTAGGCAAAAGCCCCATCTGCTACCTAAATGCATCGCATAAAGGCAAGTTTGTCGATATCGCTTTCTGGAACTCTGCCCACCTTACCAAGCATTTAGATAAAATGACCACCGAAAAACGTAAAGTGGTGAAATCTCTACGGTATTCATCGTTAAAAGAAATAGATGATAACGTGCTACAAGAGGTAATCGCCGAGGCTTATGAACTCAGAGCGAATGGATTTTATACACGTAAATAATTCTCAGGTAGTGTCAGCTTCTGATATTTATATTTGATTCATTATAACATTAGTTTATTCGATCCACTCATTTGTCTTGTAAAGCTCGATATAACCATTGCTCAGCTCATCTGAATCTTTGTATTTGGTTCTAACCCCCTGTAGTTTTTTCTTCATTTTTTTGACCGCTTCCGCATATTCTGGCTGTCCATAAACGTTATTGGTTTCGTTCGGGTCGTTCAGGCGATCGTATAACTCCCATTCATCGACATCATAATAAAAATGGATCAACTTGAATTCTTGGGTTGCAATTCCGTAATGTCTTTTTACCGCGTGCTCACCTGGATATTCATAGTAATGATAGTAAACGGCATCCCGGTCCCAAGTTTCTTTTTCTCCCTTTAAAAGAGGTAATAAACTTTCACCCTGCATATCCTCTGGCGAAGTTACACCTGCGGCTTCCAAAAAAGTTTGTGCAAAGTCGAGGTTTTGCACCATTTCACTTTCAGTAGTGTTGGGAGTGATAACATTAGGCCATTTAATCAGTAAGGGAGTTTTGAACGACTCATTGTACATAAAACGCTTGTCGAACCAACCGTGTTCCCCTAAATAAAACCCTTGATCAGAGGTGTAAACGACCAAGGTGTTTTCAGATAGGTTCTTTTTATCTAAGTAATTCAGTAGGCGACCCACATTTTCATCTACGGCGGCAATGGTACCTAGGTAGTCTTGCATATAGCGCTGATATTTCCAAACGGTAAGTAGGCTGTCGTTCATGGTTGGAAATTTCTCAGCAAAATCTTCGGCAATAGGATTATAAACGGCATCCCATTTTGTTTTTTGGTCCGGATTAAGTCTACCGATACGGTTGCCTATCTGGTTCCAGTTTTTAATGTCCAAGGTTTCGGCAATGCTATCCGGCACTTTCAAGTCGTATGAAACCTGCATGTGTTTCAGGATACCCATTTCAGCAGTAGGTGAAGCTGTGCCCCGTGTTTCGTAATTATCGAAAAGTGTTTCCGGAAGGGGAAAAGATTTTGTCGTAAACTCAGGATAGTGGCGTTCTGCTGGCATCCAAGAGCGGTGTGGGGCCTTATGTAGGTACATCAATAAAAAGGGCTTGGCGGTGTCACGTCTTTTTTCCATCCAATCCAATGTTAAATCGGTGATGATATCAGTCACGTAGCCGGTGATGGTCGTATCACCATTTTGTGTTATAAATTTAGGGTTGTAATAATCTCCTTGACCCGGTAAAATTTTAAACTCGTCAAAGCCTTTTGGGTTATTTCCGAAATGTAATTTTCCGAACATGGCGGTCTGATAGCCAGCCTTCTGTAAAAGCTGCGGAAAAGTGACATTGGTCGTATCGAAAGGCATTCTATTGTCAATCTTTCCGTTGAGGTGCGAGTGCTTTCCCGTAAGAATTACAGCCCGAGATGGGGCGCATATAGAGTTGGTCACGGTGGCATTCGTAAACAGCATACCTTCATGGGCCAGTCTATCGATATTCGGGGTCTGAATCAGCTTGTCATCGTAAGCGCTAATAGCTTGATAGGCATGGTCGTCTGACATGATAAAAACAATGTTCGGTCGCTTTTTTTCTTCTATTTGTGTTGGTTTTTCGGACCACGACCAAAGAAGAGAAAAGAGAAGGGGCAGCCCTAAGAATTTTAGGTTCATGGTTTATTTTTTAAGTTCGGTTAGTTTGAGGAAACAAGATATCATTTTTTAATTTCTCGAAAACCATAAAACAAAAAAAGCCCCTGAAAAGGGGCTGATTATAAAGTTGATTTGTGACTTTTATAAATCTAAACGGCCAGATTCGCCCCGCTCTTTATTCGGAGTATTCGAGCTATCTTTTGAGTTTGATTTTAATTTTTGAATGATTTCCTTGAAATGCTCTCCAGCGGCCTCTCTTCCACCAAGTCCGTAACTCAAAGCCACTACTACTGCGATGGCGCCCAATGTTAGACCAAAAGCCAGTTCTACAATTTCATTGGCAATGCCCATAGTTCTTAGTGCAATGGCAATAAATAGCGCTAAAGAAGCATAACGAACAATACCTGCTACAAAGGTATTGCTCTCCGACTTGGTCATAGTATTGTAAATCATAACAGAAATGTAATTACCTATCGCCAAGATTACAAGTCCGAATAGTATTTGACCGGTTACCTCAAGTACTTGGTTCAGAGTTTCCGTCAACTGCGTAAGCCCTAAAATTTCTACCGCAGTGGTAATACCAAAAAACACTAAGAAGAAGTAAATAAGATTGGCTACGATTTTAGAAAGTGATTGGCCTGCGCCGATCATATTCTGTATCTGAATCTTTTCAGCGGTGCGGTCTAGCCCCAAACTTTTGAATAGGTCTTCAAGAAACTGTGCCAAGTATTTGCCTCCCCAAATGAAAATAACCAAGATGAGTGATGCGATTATAATTTCACCAATCATTTCTATAAATCCGCTTAAAATATTATTAGCGGGACCAGATATGGCATCGAGCTCCAATGCATTGAAAGCTTGAATCAGAAAGGGTATAAAGATGATAATAAATACAACTTTCTTAAGAATGTTGACAATTTTGTCGGTATCCTTAAATTGAGTGCGGTCGATCAGTTTATCTAAAAACCCACCTCCAATATTGATAAGGTTGGCCACAAATTTGGCCAATAGATAGCCGACAAAACCTATCAGGCCTGCACCTATCAAGTTGGGTATAAACGATAGAAATTCGCTTAACATGTTTTCTAATGGTGTGAGCACTTGATCTACACCAAGAATTTCTAATACGACCAATAAGACGACAATCATTATAACGTAGTAGAAAATGTTTGCAATAAAGACATTGCTGTCACCAACATCGCTGTTTTTGAAGAGTCGTTCGTCCCAAGAGGTTTTTCTAAGCAACCTTACGACAAGTGACTTGATTCCTTTGGCAATTAACCAACCAATCAAGAGCACTAGAAGGGCACCTAGAATACCGGGAATATATTCCAGTATGTTGTTCGCGAAATGTTCAATTTGAGTTCTCATAAATATTTGAAGATTTGATTTGTAATAATCACAACCTAAGAATTTTACGGACTTTTACATTAGTAAAAACGGTTCAGGTCAATTTTTAAATAGATAGGGTCAATAATAGCGTGTATAACCATTTTCTGGCGCAACCCAATGTTTTGTAATGCATCTCTAAAGAAAAGGAATGACTTATGAGACTTTATTTTCGTTTAGTGATTTTAGTTGTGCTTTTAAGTTTTACCATAGCATGCGATAAAAATCTTGGCACTCCACTGGAAGGTGATAGTCGGTGGATTGGTAAGTGGAAACTCACCGAAGCATATATAAGTGCCGGTGGGCCTCAATATTGGGTCGATGTTGAAAATGGTGAGGAGTTTGAGTTTTTTGAAGATGGTACTTTTAGTTCAGATAGGTTTGATACATGTTCAGAGGGTAGATTTATAATACAGTCGAATGAACTTAGCTTGAAATATGACTGTGATGAGATTGACCGGAAATTTAAAAATGCTGATGGTTTTATAACCTATACTATCGAATTTGAAAACGATTATTTTATTTTAACCCCGTCAAGTGGACCTATTTGTATAGAGGGGTGTTCTTATAAGTACAAAAAGCCATGATACCAATTTTGATGACTTACCAAGAATTCTCTATTTAAAATTTGGGGAGACTGGTTGAGATTTTAGCTTAAAAAATGTTACCCATAGCGCTAACAGCCCCAGAAATAGAAATAATAGGTCGATAAAAAGTATTTCAGTATAACCTTTTGAATAACTTATCCATGGCCAAAAACCGGTTTTAATACCATTGGCTATGGGTACACATAGGCTTAAGATTCCGCCAGAAATCAAGCTCCATCTATTCGTGTAATTGATGTTCTTTTTAAAAATGAAGAAGATACTCGTGGCCAACCAACTAAAAAAATAGACCTTATATATGAATGTTTTCTCAGGTTCATAAAATTTGACCATTAAAAAAGATAGTGCGGTAACAGGAAACATGCTTAAACATATGGCCATGTATATATTCGCCACTTGATAATTGAAACGTCTTTTTTTCTCGGTAATATTTTTCTTGTTTCTGGCCACTAGCCAAATCATGATACCTGATAGAATTACGATACAAGAAACCAACCCTAACCAAAAAGATACGATACGCAAGCCTAAACCCCCATAGTCACCCAAGTGCAGTCGAAAGAGAACATTTTTTACACCATCTAAATATCTATTGTTTTTTTTGGGAATACGTTCATCAATGATCTGTTGATCCTTTAATCGATAGATTCGATAGCCGTAGCCGTTAAATTTATCTTTGTAGTTCAAATGACCACTCAGGGCTACATGCATATTGGTATCTCCATAATTAAAAATATGGACTTCGCCTAACTGAAAGTCTTTCCATTCATATAAAGTCTGTTCTATCAGACCGTTTACGTTAGGGCTAACTTGCAGCGCCTCATAATTATACTCAAAAACCGGGTGGGTATATTCCAATTCCTCAAAAAGTCTGTTTTGATTTCCGTCATAGACACCCATCACCGTAGGCAAGATGAGAATACCCTTTAATAAAAAGAATGCACCGGTAACTGCATAAACGAATTGAAACGGAAAGCCGATGAGCCCTAGTGCGGTGTGGGCATCCGTCCAAATGGTTTTGATTTTTGCCCATGGTCTGAATACGTAAAAATTACTAACTATTTTATCCCAATGGATCCAAAGACCGGTGAACAGTGCGAATAAAAAGAAGAGAGCTACAAAGCCCGATAGATATCTGCCGTAGGGGTAGGGTATCTGATCCAGAAAGTGTAATCTATACAAGAACTCTCCCAGCCCATAATTCGAGACATGCGTAGATTTTGATAGATCATGGGTATCTAAGTAGAAATTGGTTCGCTGTTGAGCTTCTTCGGTAATAAGGGTATCTGCCGAAGCACTTAAATTTACATTTATGTTACGCTCATTAAAGTAACGCGAGATTTCTATTTCTCTGCCCTGTAACTCATTTTCACTGGCAATATGTGATATATAACTATCAATATCTTGGGGTAGGGCATCAGTGATTTCTACATGGTGACCTCGTTCCCAATTGGTAATTTCGTCTCGAAAAAAAGAAAATGAACCTGCGAAAAAGATAACGTAAAGCGCTACACTAATTACAATTCCGCTTATGGTATGCGTATGGAACAATATGTTATGAACCCTTCTCTTCATCGATTTAAGAATTTACCTGTACCCCCCAATAGGTAAGCGCTATAAAAATAATGCTGACCAAAAGATAAATCCCCCAGGTTTTTAATCCGCTTTTACCCATAAAGGCTACCATCATTAACAATACCCATAAAATAAAGGCCGTAAAGGTGCTGGTAATTATAACCGCAACTCTATCTAACCAAACAGCCAAAGCTAGATGTACTGATATTGAGACTATAAAACCACCTAATATGGCGGCACTAATGGTAGCTATTCGATTACCAATTTTAGGGTTTAGATATTTAGCGTTCGCTGGCATTATATAAAGAGAATTTCGGTGATAATTACTAGGGCTATAAAAATAAATATCGGTATTGGCCTAATTAATTTTAGTGGAGCCAGAAGAACAATGAGACTGCCTAAAGTCATAAGTAATAAGAAATAAATAAAGACCCCGGTACCATAACCCAATTGATTGATGCATATGGCTAGTGCTAGAATCAAAAATGTAAGGCCTACCATCTTGAATGAACCTCGTCGCTGATCAAACCTTTTGTATAAACCTATTAAAGAATCTAACTTCACCTTCTTAGATGTGGCGTAATTAAAATAAAAGCCAATGAAAATTAGGGTGGTCAAAAGACTCCACATAAAAAATTTATTTATAGGGATAGACCCTTGAAACGTTTATACTACAAGCGTCTATTATTTGATTTAAAAAGTGTCAAAATGTATATGCTACGGTTATTCTTCCGTTAATACCGGGCTCTGACTGCCAGTAGAGGTAACTTCCATAATTGGCACCGGCATATAAATATTCGTCTAAAATGTTATTAACGTTTAACTGAACCCTGAACTTTTCGTTCTGCCAAGAAAGTGCCCCATCCATTCTAAAATAATTGGGGAGGTCAGATTGGTCATCGGCCGCCCATGCCCATGTAGATCGGTCCGCTTGGTACTGATAACCTAAAGAAGCTCCAAAACCCTTCAATTTACTGTACGGACTAAAGTGATAATTGAGCCAACCATTGGTCACATGCTTAGAGTGCCCTGCGACCAGTGACCCCGATTTATCTTCTACATTGGTATTGGCGTAGTTAAGAATTAAATTGAGCCCATCGGTAAGTTCTCCCTGTAGGTCGAACTCTATACCCTTAGATTCAATTTCGCCAGAGTAGATGCTGAAATTATCGTTAGGAAAAGCGGGGTCACCCACTAAAATCTTATTCTTGTTTATTTTGTAGACACCTAGTGATGTACGCAAACGACCATCGAAAAAGTTTCCTTTTAGACCACCTTCTATGTCTTTGCCGTTTACCGGGTCGTTCAATATTTCCCCTGAAGAGTTAAATCCGCTTTGCGGAAGAAAAGACTCATCGTACAGTGCATATATACTTATCGATGGTATAATGTCAGCGCTAATACCTATTCTGGGCGTAAGTACGTCATCAGATTCTGTCTGCCCCAGGGTGTAGAGGTTTGAATATCTACCGGCTAGGGTCAGCCTAATCTTTTCGTTTAGGAACCCGATTTCATCTTGAGCATAAAAAGACCTTAAAATACTAGCGCCATAAGGCGTTCCTCCATTTCTTTCCTGAACGGGAAAACGACGATCAAAATTAGTGGCAGGACTTTCCCCATAAACAGGATTAAAAATATTGAAAGGGGTTGTGGTGTCTACAATCGAAAGTTCTGAAAAATCGGCCCAGTAGCTTTTGTCGCTGTAGTCAAAACCACCCATGACCTTGTGTTTCACCGCTCCGGTATTGAATGCGCCATTGATGTAAAGTTGGGCGTATTTTCCCCTTGAAAGGGCATCCCATTTTGATGTGTATCTAATGGCGTCACCATTTTCTGCCATCGAAGTTAGCCAAGTTGAATTACCGACTTGGTCGTATCTCAAATAGGCAAGCTGACCATGAAGGCTCCAATTTTCCGAAAATTTATGATCGAGGTTCGTGAAGAAAGACACCTCTTGAATATCGGTTACCGGATAATCATTGTTGGTGAATTTAAAATCTCTGTCTAAACTTGCATAGCCGGCATCGGCGGGTGCAAAGATGTATGCCGAGCCAATATAAGATTCTGCCTGTTGCAAGTTCATTTCGGTGGTTATCGAAGTCTTTTCAGAAAATTTATAGGTTACTGAAGGGGCAATACCATATCGAGTCACGTTTTCGTTTCCTCGATGACTATCAGTCGTCTGATACATCACATTTAATCTACCCAAAAGCTTTCCGTTTTCGGTGAGCTTTCCACCGACATCGACTGTACCTCTATAGAAATCGAAGCTACCTGCTGAAAAAGAAGCATTTGCTATAAATTCTTCAGTAGGTTTTTTAGTAACTACATTGTAGAAACCACCGGGTTCCCCTGCGGCCATCATAAAGCCGGCAGGTCCTTTGACGAATTCAATACGTTCTACTGTATTCATGTCTTCGGCCAATGGCCCCCAAGAGTCTTGAACATTTATACCATTTCTAAAAGCGGGAAGCCTAAAACCTCTCATATTAAGGCGGGCGAAGTGGCCCCAATGCTCTAACATGGTGACCCCACTTACATTTCGGGTCAGCCCGTCCATTATGGTAGTTACCTGCTGGTCTTTTAATATGTTAGAACCTATGACCTGAATATTTTGCGGTAGCTTAGCCAGTTCGGTTTTCAACCTAAGCGATTGTGAGGGTTCACGTTGCACGTATTTGTTTTGGTGCCCCTCAACAACAACTTCGTTCAATTGTTCCGACCTTTCGCTAAGAATTACAGTGGGTACCGTAGTGGTTTCGTTGGTGGATAGGGTAACTACTAATTTTTCGGATGACATTCCTATCGAAGAAAATAATAAGGTAACCTTCTTTCTTGATACCGAAGAAAATGAGTAGACGCCATTTTCATCTGTAGTAGTACCTTTCGAACTGTTTTGAATCATAACATTTACGTAGGGTAGGGGGGCGTTGTTGGCATCAACTACCTTCCCCTGTAGCGTGCCCGATTGGGCATTTCCATAGATAAATGTCAGTAGGGTTAACGTGGTGAAAAGTATGTTCTTCATAAATTGCATTGTGTCTATTTGGTTTTAGTCTAAATAAAAACAATACAAATGTAAAAGGAAATGACTAAACTCAAAACTTATTTAGAATTATTATAAATAAATTTCGAATGATGCCCGATTGACGGAAAAGGAGGTTAAATTGGAGAGAGTGAATTAACAGTTTGCCTAAGCGCGGTAAGATTACCCAACAGTTTTTCGAGCAGACTCAAATCAAGCATATTCGCCCCATCACTTTTTGCATTTGCCGGATCAAAATGGGTTTCCATAAAAATACCGTCCACTCCTGCAGCTATTCCAGCCCGAGCCATTGTATTAATAAGTTCAGGGCGACCTCCGGTAACACCTGAGGCTTGATTGGGTTGTTGTAAACTATGGGTAACATCTAATACCACGGGGGCATATTGCTTCATGGTAGGTATTCCCCTGAAATCTACAACCATATCTTGGTAGCCGAACATGGTACCACGATCGGTAATCCATACTTGTTCATTATCAGAATCGATGACTTTGGTCACGGCATGTTTCATGCTTTCTGGCGACATAAATTGCCCCTTCTTTAAGTTGACCACCTTACCTGTTTTGGCGGCGGCAACGACCAAATCTGTTTGGCGTACCAAAAAAGCGGGAATTTGCAACACATCTACATATTCAGCTGCCATGGCGGCATCAGATTCTTGATGAATATCGGTAATCGTAGGCACGTGAAAAGTTTCCGAAACTTTTCTGAGAATTTTCAAAGCTTTTTCGTCGCCTATACCAGTAAACGAATCGACACGACTTCGGTTCGCTTTTTTAAAACTTCCTTTAAAAACATAAGGTATTTTAAGCTTATCGGTAACCTTGACAATTTTCTCTGCAATGCGAAGAGCCATTTCTTCACCTTCAATGGCGCAAGGGCCTGATAGTAAGAAAAAATTATTGCTGTCGGTATGTTTTATTTGGGGAATTTTGTCAAGACGCATAGCTGATAATTTGTACAAAGATAATATATCTGTTTGCTATAAAATTTAAATAAGTTGGTGAATACAATTGGCTCAATTGTTGGTAGTTGTTTTTCGATTTAACTTATATTATATGAAAAAAAATTTGTTGCGGGCTCTCTTTATGAGTGCTATTTGTAGTACTAGTGCGCAATCGAGTAAAAATGTAGAAAAAGGACTCCTAAAAGTAAATGCATTTATTCCTGGTATTTCCTATGAATTGGGAGTAGGTAATACTAGCACGTTTAATTTTGATGCCCTACTTATTCCTGGAGGAGGCACTAATTTTAATGAAGACCCAGAATTTGGTCTGTTCTATGGTTTTCAAGCTGAATACCGGTATTTTACTAACTTTAATAGGCGGCTATCAAAAATGAAGAACATTGAAGGTAATAGCGGAAACTATATTGCCTTAAATAATCAAATTTACTCTGGTACGCCGTTAATAGGAGATTACTATCTAAACCATTCGTACAATCATATTGTAGCTATGACCTATGGTATTCAGCGCACAAGAAGCAAAGGTTTTTATTGGAATGTCTCCTTTGGACCTGGAGTTTTTATAACGGAATCAGATTTGAACGCTTCACTCATGCTTGACCTCAAATTAGGTTGGGTGGTTAAAAAAATCAGATAAAATAACCCTCTCTAAATCAACAACATAAAAATAACATGCTATTAGGTAACTACTGAAAAAATAGCAGTATCTTTGCGCGCTCAAAAGGAGCGGCCTTTTATAAAACAAAATTATGTCTACAACAAAGAACATCGCGATTATCGCACACGTTGACCACGGCAAGACAACCCTGGTCGATAAAATCATGTACCACTGCCAACTTTTTCGTGAGAACGAGAATACTGGTGACTTGATTCTTGATAACAATGATTTAGAGCGTGAGCGAGGTATTACTATTACCTCGAAAAACGTTTCGGTAGTTTATAAAGATACCAAGATCAATATTATCGACACTCCTGGTCACGCCGACTTTGGTGGTGAGGTAGAACGTGTATTGAATATGGCAGATGGTGTGCTTTTGTTGGTCGATGCCTTCGAAGGGCCGATGCCACAGACCCGTTTTGTATTGCAAAAAGCTATTGATTTGGGCTTGAAACCTTGTGTAGTGGTCAACAAGGTCGATAAAGAGAATTGTACTCCTGAAGAGGTTCATGAAAAGGTTTTTGACCTTATGTTCGAATTGGGCGCTGAAGAATGGCAGCTTGATTTCCCCGTTGTTTATGGTTCTGCCAAAAACAATTGGATGAGTGATGATTGGAAAAACGAGACTGAAAATATCGAGCCATTGTTAGATATGGTCATCGAACATATACCCACTTTTAAGCCTGAAGAAGGTAACACGCAAATGTTGATTACCTCTTTAGATTTCTCTTCTTTTACGGGTAGAATTGCTATAGGAAGACTTCAAAGAGGTGAACTTAGAGAAGGTCAGCAGGTTTCTTTGGTGAAGAGAGATGGTAGCATTGTCAAATCTAGGATCAAAGAACTTTTTGTATTTGAAGGTTTAGGACGTAAAAAGGTACAAGAAGTTGCCGCAGGTGATATCTGTGCCTTGGTAGGTGTTGAAGGGTTTGAAATCGGAGATACGGTTGCAGATTTGGAGAACCCTGAAGGGTTAAAGACCATTGCTATCGATGAGCCAACTATGAGTATGTTGTTTACGATTAACGATAGTCCGTTCTTCGGTAATGATGGTAAATTTGTAACCTCTCGACATATTAAAGAGCGTTTAGAACGTGAACTTGAAAAAAACTTGGCGCTTCGAGTAAACGAAACCGATAGTGCCGATAAGTTCTTGGTATTTGGTCGAGGTGTATTGCACCTTTCTGTATTGATCGAGACTATGCGTCGTGAAGGTTATGAAATTCAAATCGGTCAACCACAGGTAATTATTAAAGAAATTGATGGTGTAAAATGTGAGCCTGTTGAAGCATTGACCATCGATTTGCCAGAAGAAGTTTCTGGTAAAGCTGTAGAGATGGTGTCAATACGCAAGGGAGAAATGACCAGTATGGAGGCTAAGGGAGACCGAATGATATGTGAGTTCATTATTCCTTCTCGTGGTATCATCGGTTTGCGTAATCAACTTTTAACTGCGACTGCCGGTGAGGCTATTATGGCGCACCGATTCTTGGAATATCAGCCAATGAAAGGAGATATTCCTCAAAGACAGAACGGTTCTTTGGTATCTATGGAAAAAGGAAAAGCAATACCATACTCCATTGATAAA
Source organism: Flavobacteriaceae bacterium MAR_2009_75 (assembly GCA_002813285.1). Classification (NCBI taxonomy): domain Bacteria; kingdom Pseudomonadati; phylum Bacteroidota; class Flavobacteriia; order Flavobacteriales; family Flavobacteriaceae; species Flavobacteriaceae bacterium MAR_2009_75. The sequence goes on along the minus strand of PHTZ01000001.1, from coordinate 971,587 downwards.
TTACAAGATCGTGGTAAATTTTTCGTAGACCCGGGTGAAGATATTTATGAAGGTCAGGTTATTGGTGAAAATTCTCGCGGCGATGATATGACTATCAATATTACAAAAACGAAAAAACTGTCGAACGTACGTTCTTCCGGTGCTGATGATAAAGCTAAGATTGTACCGGCAATCAAGTTTTCATTAGAAGAAGCTTTGGAGTATATTCAGAAAGATGAATACGTTGAGGTGACACCTAATCACCTTCGATTAAGAAAAATATACCTGACCGAGGTAGACCGAAAGCGAAATAAGATCGCATAAGTTTATAAAGCCCTGAAATTTTTCTGGGCTTTTTCTTTTTCTAAAGCGTTAATTCCTTATTAAATTCCTAAAATCGACACCCGATAATTAGCGTCTTCGTAATTCTTTTTTTTGCTGTTTTTTAAAAGTTCGACTTGCACTAGAATATGTATATATTAATAGTGATTTACTTGAGAGAACCCTAATTCTATAAATATGCAATTGAAAGATAAAAAGGTACTGATTACTGGCGGATCACGAGGTATCGGTAAGTGTATGATCGACGAACTTGTAAAGCATGGAGTTCGAGATATAGCTGTTATTGGTAGAGATAAAGAAAACCTTAAAGAACTACGACGAACATTTGAGACGGTTAACTTTCTTTTGGTGCGCGGTGATGTAGGTGATTTAAGCGTGCTTCGAGACATGGCCTCTAAAATACAAGATGAGTGGGGTAAACTCGATATTCTCATCAATAATGCCGGCGTGGTTTCTGCAGGGCCTTTAGATGAAATATCCGATGAAGATCTTTATGACCAGATAGCAGTGAACTTTACCGCGGTTTTGGTTTTGACCAAGTACTGTATTCCTCTTTTGAAAATTTCTGAAGAGGCAGCTATTATGAACGTCTCTTCTGGCTTAGGACTCATTGGTATGCCGTTCTACGGAGTTTACGGAAGCACCAAAGCGGGAATTCGACAATTTTCAGATTCTATTCGTCGCGAGTTGAAACCCTTCAATATTTCCGTGACCTGCGTGTACCCCACTGCTACGGATACTGATATGATGAAGACTTCGCAAGCAAAAGAAATGGACACCCCGGAATTTGTCGCCGAAAGGTCGATTCAGGGTCTAATCAATAAAAAATTACATGTAATTTTTGGGGGGCAGCAACGACTCAACGATAGTAAGTTGAATTTTGAAAGCCCTGAAAAGTTTGACGAGAAGATTGCATCAAGTTACGATGAGCGCCTAGACGCAAGTCTTAGCCATAAAGCCATGTAATCTTGTCTCTTCTTATTTGGGAATAGATAATTAAAATCAAATAATTTGTTGAAAAAACTGAGCATTTTGCTCCCCTTGTTAAGTATCGTTTTTATTACCGGTTGTAATACTAAAAAGAATAAAGCAGAGGAGTCAAAGAGTGAGTCTATGGAGGTCAGTGGGCAAACTAATTCGAAAATCCCCCAGAGTTGGGTCGATAAAAGAGTGGCCAAAGCGGAAAAGAGATTGTTGGGTTCTGATGCCGGAAAAGTAATTTGGGCTTCTATGGAAGCTCACGGTGGGCTCGACAACTGGTTCGGTAACGGTTCGCTCGCTTTTCGGTTCAATTATATACCATTAGATGGTAAAACCCCACGTGACAGTTACCAGACGGTAGATGTTTGGAGCAATAGGGCAAAGCATACGAGTGTCACAGATAGTACGGCTCGCTTTGGTTATACCGGTGAAAAGGCGTGGCTTCAAATCAAGGACAGTACTGCCTTCGCCTATGATACCAAGTTTTGGGCATTGACCCCCATTTACTTAATGGGGCACCCCTTTGTATTGGATGGTGAAGGCGTTAATTTAGAGCTCTTGCCTCAGACCGAATATCAAGGTAAGGCTAACGATGTGGTGAAAGCAACTTTCGATGCTGGCACCGGCGATGCACCTGATGATTATTATATCTTACAGTTTGATGCCGAAAGCCACTTACTTACGGCCACCAGATATATTGTTTCTTATCCTGAATATTTCAAAGATGGAGGTCACAACCCTGAAAAGTTTATGGAAGTCGGTGAATTGATAGATGTTGATGGGGTGCTATTGCCTAAATCATTGAAAACACACTGGACGGTCGATGGCCAGCCTGGGGAGCATATCACTAATATTGAGGTGAGTGAGATGCATTTTATAAAAGATTTGCCCGAAGATTATTATGATATGCCCGAAAATGCCGAGGAACTTTAAATTTAGTTAGATTCCTCGATAGGCAGTTTGTGCATTGCCGCAGCTGCTGCCCCGATGATGCCCGCGTGGTTCTGCAGTTGAGCAGGAACCACGGGGGTTTCTATTTTTATATAGTCTTTGAATTCGTCAAAGTCTTTGGAGGCTCCACCACCCAAAAGAATTAAATCTGGTGAAACAATTAGTTCGACGTATTTCAAAAACTTGTTGAAACGTTTGCCCCATTTTTTATAGGATAAATCTTCACGCTCTTTGGCAGAACCCGCCGCCCAAAGCTCAATTTTCTTATATTTTTTATAGGGAATTTGTCCGAGTTCAAAATTAGGTATCAATTTACCATCTAAAAAGGCTCCGCTTCCCAGGCCTGTGCCTATAGTAATCATAATTACGAGGCCTTCAGCACCTTTGCCGATACCATAGTTCATAGACGCATACCCTGCAATATCGGCGTCGTTGACTACGGTAAAGTCTAAGCCGGTTTTATCTTCCAGTAGTTTTTCTACGTTTACACCTAACCAGCTGGGGTCTAGATTTCCGGGTGATTTGCAGACACCTTTTTTTATAACTGTCGGGAAACCGCAACCTACTTTTCCTTTGTAATCGAAGTGCGAAACAATTTGAGCAATTACATCTGCCATTGCCTCGGGAGTACGTGATTTTGGGGTCGGTATGCGATGGCGTTCAGATATCATCTTACCTGATTCAATATTTACTATACCACCTTTGATTCCAGAACCTCCAACATCAATACCCAGTACTTCCATTATTTAATTTTGTGTTTAGGTCGACAAAATAACAAAAACTTTTAATAGTAGAGAAAGCTATGTCGAGCAATAGTTGTTATTCACTCTTATGATACAGACCCGTATTGCCCTTCTCTAGTAGTGGTGTTAGTCGGGCAACAATATCGGGACGTTCTTGCGCTAAGTTTTTATTTTCAAAATTCCCATTTTCATGCTCATATAATTCGACGGTCGGCTCTTCATCTCTATAATATTTTGTCAACCGGTATTCTGGAGTTCTTAAGGTGATTCCTTTTTTAAAATAACTATAGGCAACCTCATTTTCATTTAAAGGCTTTGACTCCAATAAGGGCACTAAGCTAGTGCCATCAAGATTTTCTTGCTGATATAAATCGCCTAGTTCTAAAAGGGTAGGGTAGAGGTCAACCGTTTCTACGATATTATCGATTCGGTTTGGTTGATTTTCAAGTTCGGGGGCCTTTATTATCAGGGTGCTTTTAAGTGCATTTTCAAAAAGGGTGTGTTTGCCCCAAACCCGCTGATCGCCCAAATGCCAACCATGATCGCCCCAGATGACCACTACGGTATTCTTATCTAAGCCCAAGGTCTTAAGTTCTTCAAGCAATTTTCCTATTTGTGCATCAACGTAACTAACGGATGCCAGATAGGCATGACGCAGCTTTTGTGCATATTCGTGTGAAATGGGTTGGTTTAAGTGCGCTTTTTCATCTCCCAGGGCATATTGATTGAATTCACCATTGTTTTGTAGGCTCGCCAGGTTGATGTTTTCGGGAATGTCACCATTCTGCGAGACTTTTATACTGTCTCGTTTATACAGATCCCAATATTTCTTTGGTGCATTAAAGGGAAGGTGCGGTTTAAAAAAACCGACCCCCATAAAAAAGGTTTTTTTTGAAGTTTTGAGTTCTCTAAGTTTTGTAGCGGCAAGATTTGTGGTAAGCCCATCTGGGTAGCCCTCATCATCAGTTTCCCCTGCCTCGTACGGTTTGACCTGCTTATTCAGGCTTTGACGATTTTCACCGTTGGCATAAGCGAAAAAAGCATTCCATCCTGTTTTCCATTTTCCAGGGTCAAAAAGTAATTCACTCCAGCTATAGGGCAGTTCCCTTTGGTTCGAAGGTTCTTCTTCGTAACCATAGACTAGGCCATCTGCCGAATGCGAAATTTTTCCGATTCCGACGGTATGATAACCTTCTTGCTTAAACCGATGAAAAAAGCTTTCCGGTGATTCTTTCTCCGGTTGACCGGAAATTTCCATTTCAATGGCGCGATTGCTAAGATGAATCGGTTTGTACGGTCTCATGCCGGTTATTAAAGCGTGACGTGAAGCCCCGCATGTAGGCACTTGCACATAATGATGTGTAAAATGGGAGCCAGAATTTGCTAGCGCGTTCATGTGTGGGGTAATGGCTTGGGAATTTTCGAATACCCCCAATTCATTGCGCAAATCATCGACTGCAATAAATAGAAAATTGGGCCGCTCTTTAGTTTCTATTGGTTGCTCTGGCTCAATTACAAAACTGAAGAGAGACAGTGAAGTGAAAAGATATTTATACATATTAAATTAGTTTCCCGTTTTCTTTGAGTACATCAAAAATTAAGGTATCAACTTCTGAAACTTTCTCGCTATCGTCATAATTTAGCCAAGCCATTTCTTCAATCTCTGAAGCTGGAACGAGATTACCTCTATACAGTGCCGAATAACATGTCATTCGAACCAAAACTCCCGGTTTGTGGCTATCGGCTTGAGCTTCGAATATACCTATAAATTGCATGGTTGCAAGTTCGATTTCAACGCTCAGTTCTTCCTGTATTTCGCGAAAGAGTGTCTGCGCATCAGATTCGCCTATTTCCCTTTTTCCTTCAGGGATGTAAAACTTATCTTTACCCCGGTTTCGGGCGACTAGAATTTTTCCATCGACAATATGGATCCACGCTAGTTTGTCAATTATATTTTGGGAAGGTTCAATATAATAATCTATAGAATTCAGTGAATGGTTCGGATCGATAATATCCAATATTTTATCAATCAACCTTCCTTGCCAAGTTAAAGTTCCTAATTTTTTATTTCTGCCCAAAGCACTTGAAATGGTCTCGTCTCGATTTCCGAATTTATACCCTCCGCGCTTCATCCAAAGAACATTAAGTAAATGTTGCATGAGTACATTGCCCAACTGGTCTACGGAAATGGCAATTTTGAGGAAAAATTCTCCAATACCACGAATTCCTTTAGTGGCAAAAGTGTGAAGGATGCCATAAACGAAACCAAGTGGCCCAGTAATAAAAATGAGCACGATAGATATTAGAAAAAGTAAAGCCCCTATAAACGGATTTACTTTTTTATCTGCCGTATAGGTTCTCTTTTTAAATATCATAGTTTGGCAGGCTGAATTTTATATGGCGCGCTGAACCACCTCAAAAATTTTGTTTCCGTCACATTTAAGGGTTTTCGAGGGGTACTTGAGAATAAGTGCATAGTCATGCGTTGCCATAAGAATCGAGCGGCCAGATTTGTGTATTTCTTGTAGCACCTTCATAACTTCTACACTGGTCTGGGGGTCTAAATTTCCTGTAGGTTCATCTGCCAGAATAAGATCGGGGTCGTTCAAGAGAGCCCGGGCAATGGCGACACGTTGTTGCTCACCACCGGAAAGTTCATGGGGAAATTTGAACCCTTTGGTCTTCATGCCAACTTTTGAAAGTACATCTTCAATCTTCTGGTTCATTTTAGGTCTGTCTTTCCAGCCGGTCGCCTTTAGTACAAAATAGAGGTTATTATTGATGTTTCTATCGGGCAACAATTTAAAATCTTGAAAGACGATGCCTATTTTTCTTCTGAGATAGGGTATGTCTTTCTCCCGTAATTTTTTAAGGTCGAAACCGACAATGCTTCCCGTGCCATTTCGAAGGGGAAGGTCGCCATAAAGTGTTTTCATGAAACTACTTTTTCCGCTACCGGTCTTTCCTATTAAATAAACGAATTCACCTTTTTGAACATCAAGGCTTACATCGTTGAGTACAAGACTTTCTTTCTGAAAAATTGAGGCATCTTTTAATTCTAAAATGGTTTCTGACATAATTTGGGCAGTGCGTTTTATGCTTAAAGTTTGTCAACATGTCGCGACTCTGTTTATTTTGCCGCAGAATTTATGAAGGTAGACTTTTGTTGATATAAAAGTAATAAGTTCATTGGTAACGGAATAGGCTGTTTTACAAAAATCTTTTTCTTTTGTTAAGCATTATTTAATTGTCTGAATATACTTTGGTACAATATTCGACGTTATTAAAATTAATAATAAGGTTAGTAGAACACTATGCTGAAAAAAATCACCGCTTTAATTCCCATCTTCTTGGGAACGGTCGCTATTGGAACATCCCAAGAGACCAAAATCTATACCCACGACAAAAAAGAATATCAAGATGCCCTTGCGCTCTATCATAATGAGCAGTATCAGGCGGCACAGACCATTTTTTCAAAAGTAAAGGATAACTCCGATGATTTAGAAACCAAGTCGAACAGTGCCTATTATGAGGCTAATGCGGCGGTACGTTTGAATCAATTGGGTGCCGATCGCTTAATGGAAGATTTTGTCGCAGAATACCCGACTTCAACGAAGCGTAACTCCGCATACGTTGATGTTGCAGAATACTATTTTGAAACCGGCAAATACCCTTACGCCCTTAAGTGGTACAATAAAGTAGATCAAGGTGCATTATCACGCCAAGAGATGGACAAGTTCAATTTCAACTACGGGTACTCACTTTTTTCCTCTGGAAAGCAGAAAGAGGCCGAGCGTTATTTGCAAAAGGTCGAAAATTCTGCAGTTTACGGTTCTCAGGCCAAGTATTATCAAGGTTATATTGCCTATCAGCAAGATGATTATGAAACGGCGAACCGACGCTTCGATGAAATTCAAGATCCTGAAATTCTGGAAGAAAAAATGGATTATTACCAAGCGGATATGAATTTTAAGCTCGGTAAGTTCGAAGAGGCATTGGCCTTGGCAAAGAAGCAGATGGCCAAGGGCGACCGTAAAGAAAAATCAGAACTGAGCAAGATAATTGGTGAGAGCTATTTTAATATGGGCCAATATGCCAATGCGATACCTTATTTAGAAGATTATCAAGGCAAAAGAGGAAAGTGGAACAATACCGATTTCTATCTCTTAGGATATTCATATTACAAACAGGGCGATTATGCCAATGCGGTACAGCAGTTTAACAAGATTATAGACGGCACCAACAGTGTGTCACAAAATGCCTATTACCATCTAGCGGAATGCTATTTGAAGTTAGATAAGAAGCAAGAAGCCCTAAATGCTTTTAGAAATGCATCGCAAATGGATTTTTCTGCGGAGATTCAAAAAGATGCCAACCTTAATTATGCACGTTTGAGCTATGAGGTAGGTAATGCCTATGAACCCGTGCCTAAGGTTATAAGTGATTATCTGGCGAAGTACCCGAATGATGGTGCCACGGAAGAAATGCAAAACCTCTTGGTAGATTCATACATCACTTCGAAAAATTTTGAAGGGGCAATGGAACTATTGGAGAAGAACAGAAATTATGCCAGCAAAGAAACCTATCAAAAAGTGGCGTACTACCGGGCAATAGAGCTTTTTATGAACGATGAGTATGCAGATGCAGCAGACAATTTTCAGAAATCTTTGGATAATGCCGAAAACTCCCTTTTCAAAGCTCGGGCGAATTACTGGAAGGCCGAATCGGAATATCTGTTGAATAATTTTGATGCCGCTTTGGTCGATTATATTCAGTTTCAGCAAAACCCTTCCGCTAGATCCACCGAAGAATTTAAAGATTTGAATTACAATCTGGCCTATACGTATTTTAAGTTGAAAGACTATGGTAATGCTGTTTCGTATTTCACCGATTTTACAGGTTCTGGTACTACAGATACTCAGAAATTATATGATGGCTATTTGAGATTGGGTGATAGTTATTTTGTGACCAGCAAGTATTGGCCAGCCATTGAAACTTACAACAAGGCTTTGGCCTTAACCGGACCAGAGAAAGACTATGCCGCTTTTCAAAAAGCAATCAGTTATGGTTTTGTAGACCGACGTGATACCAAAATAGAAGAATTAAGGTCTTTCGTTTCTTCATACCCGAGGTCGACCTTAAAAGACGATGCCCTTTTTGAATTGGCGAATACGTTGGTTTCGGCAGGTCAAGAACAACAAGGCTTAAAAACCTATGATCGAATGATCAATGAATATAAGGGTAGCTCTTTAGTGCCACAGGCCATGATGCGACAAGGGCTTGTACATTATAATGCGAACAGAAATGAACAAGCATTGAGCAAGTTTAAGGCGGTAGTGAATAACTTCCCTAACACTCAAGAAGCGATTCAGGCGGTGTCAACGGCCAAATTGATCTATGTTGATTTAGGTAGGGTAGATGAATATGCCGCTTGGGTACAGAATGTCGACTTTATAGAGGTTACCGATGCCGAGCTTGACAATGCTACATTTGAATCGGCCGACAAACAGAACCTAGAAGGTAAAAAAGATGCGGCCATCCGTGGATACGAAAAATACATTGAGCAATTTCCTAACGGGTTGAATGCGGTAAAGGCCAATTTTAATTTGGCACAACTCTATTTTGCCAAAGGTGATAAGGGCAAAGCGTTACCAAACTACAAATTTGTTGCCGATAAAGCCGGTAGCGAATATGCAGAGCAGGCCTTGACTAGGGTTTGTGAAATCTATATCGGTCAAGGTGATTACACTTCCGCTTTGCCGTATCTAAAACGTCTGGAAAACCAAGCAGATATTCAACAGAATCGAACATTTGCGCAGTCGAACCTTATGAAAGGGTATTATGAGCAAAAAAATTATGACCAGACCCTTGCCTATGCTGATAAGGTCTTGGCTACGCCGACCATAGACAATCGAATAAAGAGTGATGCGCATATCATGATTGCAAGATCGGCAATTGCCACTGGCAATGAGACAAAGGCAGAAAGTGCCTACACTACGGTTTTGACCATAGCTTCTGGTTCGACAGCGGCGGAAGCCCTTTATTACGACGCTTATTTTAAGCACAAGAAACAAGATTTTGAAGGTTCCAATATTTCAGTACAAAAACTGGCTAAAGACTACTCGAGCTATAAAGAGTGGGGTGGAAAAGGTTTGATTATCATGGCTAAAAACTTTTATGCATTAGGTGATGCCTACCAGGCTACCTATATTTTAGATAGTGTGGTTTCCAATTTCAGTCAGTTTCCAGAAGTGGTTACGGAGGCTAAAGGAGAACTATCGATTATCAAGGCTAAAGAGGCGCAAAGTAATTCTTCGGTAAGAACAGATGAAAATTAAGACGAGCGCAACAATGGTAGTCAGAAGAGGAGATGTATCGACTCAGGGCCTGAATGAAAATAGAATGTCAAATAAAGAACACATGATGCTCAAACATATAAAAATTACAATACTCTTGTTTTTGGGTTTGTCGCAAGCCGTAAGCGCGCAAGAAGAGGAAAAGGATGATATCGGTACTGAAACCGTAACGGTTACCAAAGCGTATACCCCAACGATTTCAGATGCTTTTAAAATCAAGTCTACTCCTAATCTAAACGATTCAATCGTACTTCAGAAAAAGAAAATTGAATATAATATATTTTCGGTTCCGGTGGCATCGACTTTTACCCCGGCTAAGGGGCAAGCTTCGGCTGTAAAGAAAACGCCTCCACCGGTTTTATACAATTCTTATGCGTCGGGCGGAGGCGGTAACCCTGCCAATGTGATGGGCAAATTTTACACCAGCAAGACCATTGACCGTGAGTCGGGTTATACCATAGGTTTAGACCATAGTTCATCTCGGGGCGATATAGATGGGGTTGCTTTAGATAATATTTATTCAAACTCAAAACTGGATGCTGCCTATATTAAAAGAGACCGCGATTTCGATTGGGGCGCAGATATTAGTGCTCAGCACCAACTCTATAATTGGTATGGCATACCTGATGGTGTTTTTACCGAAGAAATCGTCAACTCGATAGAAGAGCGTCAAAACTATTTTATGGCCGGTGCAGGCGGTTATATCAATATGGAGGATTCTTATTTTGAAAATGCAAAATTAAACTATAGACGTTTTTGGGACGCTACTAAATCTGGCGAAAATAGGGCTGTTTTTGAAACAGGTTTTGGTTTTCCCGTTGCGGAAGAAAAGCTTGAAATCAAGGCTGAAGCCGATTTTGTAAACGGAAAATTTGAAAATTCAAGTCTGAACAATCAGAGCAGTGTACCAGGTATAAAATATAGCAATCTACAGGTGGGCCTGAGTCCAAACCTTGTGATGGCGGGCGAAGACTATTCCCTTAATTTAGGGGTTAAACTGGTGTATGGGTTAGATATGGAAAACAGCGACAGCAATTTTTATATCTATCCATCAGTTTCAGCGTCTTATCGGTTACTTGATGAAACTGCTATTGTATATGGTGGGGTAGAAGGCGACCTTAAACAAAATTCATATTATGGCTTTGTTGAAGAGAATCCTTATGTGTCACCGACTCTTACTATTCAACCAACCGATAAACAATATGATGGTTATGTAGGTCTAAAGGGGCAACTACTTCCGAATTTGAGTTATAATGTAAAAGCTTCATATACTGCAGAGAACCGTATTCCACTATTTAAATTAAACCCGCAGAACACTTTACGTGACGATGAAAAGGGGTATTTCTATGGTAATTCTTTTGAAGTGTTCTACGATGACATGAAGACCATTGGTGTCTTTGGCGAATTGAATGTCGATGTTAATAGAAATTTTACTTTAGGTGTCAATGCGGAATATTTTAATTATAACACCGAAACCGATAATCCCGCATGGAATCTTCCCGAACTTAAAGGTTCACTTTTCATGGACTATCAAATCGGAGAAAAATGGTATGCCGGAGCAAACCTCTTTTACGTAGGTAGTCGAGAAGATGTGGCAACTATCGCCAATGCATCGGGTGTGCCATCAAGCTTTACTGCTGAAATTATAGAGCTTGATTCTTACTTTGATGCTAATGCGCATATTGGTTACCGTTGGAACGATCAGCTCTCCTTTTTTCTGAAAGCTGCTAATATAGCCAATAACAACTATCAACGATGGGCCAATTATCCCGTACAAGGGCTACAGATTTTGGGCGGGGCTACATATAAATTTGATTTATAGGGATTTTAGTAGTGTGAGAAGCACATAAACCGATTTTAAAGGGTACTTGTCTATTGCAATAGGGGTATTCTTAGCTATTGATTATTTTTGTTGTAATTGCTATTGAAGATAATTATTAACTATGTTGCATTTGCCGCAATTTTCTCTTAGGATGAGCATTTCTATGTTCGCCTTTCCCCAAAATCTTTGGATTAAAAAACTTAGCGGTTTTTTATTGATTATGGCCGTTTTGATTTTTGCGGCCTGTAAATCTGATGACGGAGCATCCTCATCCGCAGATATCGATACTGATGGCGATGGCATTACCGATGAGCAAGAAACTTTAAATGGTACAAACAAGAACAACCCTTGCGATCCAAAACCGAGCTCAGGGTATACGGGATATGATGTCAACAATACTACTTGGTTAGGGGCGGATTGTGATACCGATGGCATTTCGAATGCTCAAGAGCTAAGTGATAATACAGATCCTTTCGTTAATGAATCGAAAGATTCAGATGGCGATGGTGTGCCCGATTTTCAGGAAGTCGCAAACGGAACGGATAAAGACAACCCTTGCGACCCTGTTCAAGACGAGAATTATGAAGGCTATAATGCCCAAAATAGTGTATGGGCCAATTCTGATTGTGATGCTGACGGATTTACTAACGGAGAAGAAGTTTCTGCCAATACTAACCCGTATGTAGATGATACGGTCTATGTAGTGGCCGAGTTTTTACCTAAGTTATCAGATCTTCAGATATTTCGAGGCTCCCCGCAGATTTGATTACCCATAATACTTCGCATGAATACAGCCTAAGTACTCAACTGTATACTGACTATGCATATAAGTTTAGAACTATTTCTCTACCGGAAGGTGGTCAAATGACCTATAGCGATGAGGGGCTTTTACAGTTTCCCGATGGTACTGTTATCAGTAAAACATTTTATTACCTGAACGATGAAAGAAATCCTGATGCAGGGCGAAAACTGATAGAAACAAGACTTCTTATAAAGACAGGGGGCTCTTGGAATATGGGCAATTACCTTTGGAACGAAAACCAGACCGATGCGGTATTTTCAAACAGTGCACCTACGGTTACCGTGAATTGGATAGACAATTTAGGCGAAAGCCGAACTGTCAATTATCAAGTTCCGTTTACAATTAATTGCACCCAATGCCATAATGTGAATGATGTTACTATACCTATAGGCCCTAAAGCGCGTAATCTCAATTTTGTATATAACGGTAAGAATCAATTGCAATATTTTATAGATAAAGAATTGTTGGCCGGTGCACCAGAACTTACTCAAGTTGAGCGTTTACCAGATTGGGCGGATTCTTCTTTTTCGCTGGAGGGTCGTACACGAGCTTATATAGATGTCAACTGTGCACATTGTCACCAGCCTGGTGGGCTACATAATTCAAACAACGAAGGTCGACCTGACTTTAGGTACGAAACGGCCTTGACCGAAAGTTTGATTGTTGAATTTAAAGACGATATCAAGAGTAGGGTCGAGACTTCGCCTGCCTATGGTCCGTCAATGCCGTTAATTGGCGTAACGAAACTTCATGATGAAGGTGTTGACCTGATCCATGAGTATATGGATTCTCTTTAAGTCATTACAAAACAGGTCTTGTCCGCTGTTTTCTAATATTTTATATTTTTAGAGGATTAAACCCTTCAAAATGCTCCGTACATTTCTGGCTGTTAAAGTGCAACTACTCATTTTACTTCTTGCATCAGAAATAAGCTATGCTCAAAATTTAATAAAAAACCCCAGTTTTGAAAGCTTCATAAATTGCCCTGAACATTTAGGTAATTTTGATTCAGACGTTAAAGATTGGTCAACACCGACAGGTGGTTCAACCGATTATTTTAATGGTTGTAGTGAAGAGATGGGTACACCGGAGAACTTCAATGGTGCTCAAACGGCTGATTTTGGTGTCGGCTATGCCGGACTTTATTTGTACGCGCCAGATGACTATAGAGAATATCTACAGGCAGAATTAAATGGCCCCTTGATAAAGGGAGAAAAATATCAAATTTCCTTCTATGTCAGTCTTGCTGAACGTTCCGATTTCGCCATTAAGGAGTTTGGAATGTTGTTGGCCAAAGATGCCATCAATTTAACTACGAAGAAAGTGCTTTCTAAAAAGTTATTATACCAACAAAAGGAAAATGATTATAGCTTTATGGAAATCGGTTACAGTAATTTTTATTCAGACACCCAAGATTGGATATTGGTTCACACGCAATTTGTCGCGAAAGGAACTGAGAGGCATTTGATAATGGGAAATTTCAAGAATAACAAGCGCACTCGACTTTTTAAGACCAAAAGAAATGCCAAACAGGGCGCTTATTATTATGTTGATATGTTCAAATTGACCAAGGTGCAACCAACAAATACTACAGTGAAAGAAGTGGGCCTAAGGTCTTCTGTTCAAATTGAGCTCGATAAGACCCATGTTTTCGAAAACGTTCTTTTTAAGTTCGATAAATTTAAAATAACGTCGAAAGCTGAAACCGAACTACAGGAGGTTATTGAGTATTTGCTACAAAATGAACAAGCGAGAATTACTATAAATGGGCATACCGATAATATAGGTTCGAAAGACTATAATTATAGACTATCTACCAAGCGTGCTCGAATAGTTGCTGAGCATTTAATTAAAATGGGGTTAGAGAAAGGTAGGGTAATTTACAAGGGCTATGGCGGTGAAGAGCCCATATCAAGCAACAAAACGGAAGTAGGAAGACAACAGAACCGAAGGGTAGAATTTATAATTTCGAAGCCCTCCGGTCGAAATACCAATCTTTAATATGCCGAGTATTCGGTAGGGTAAAGCAATAATTTATCTGCCTTGTTCATATTGTTTTGATACTTTGGGTCATTCTTCAAAACGCCCCATTTGTCAGAACTAAAAAAGGCTTCCCATTTTGCATCTCTAGTTTTCATGTCAGAAAAAGTCGTCATATACATTAAGTTGGGCATACGGTCGCCTGAAATGACTTCCGCATAAAAAACAGCATTGAACCCTAAAGACTCAAATAACTCAACTTCTCCGCCAGTATTAAACATGTCTACCTTATTTTGATAAGTAGCTTCTGTTGGTGATTCATAGCTGCGAAGTTCATAAACCCTGTCTTCTTTTTCGCCCTCGACAGCCGAAGCCCGCATTTGTGGCATTTCGGTAAAAGCCCGCATCAAGGTTGAATTGATCCGTTCGTAGGGTGGATTATCATATTTGGCATTGATATAATCTGTGCCTGCCGAAATATATGTTTTATCTTGTGCGAGCATGTCATCTAGTTTCGAGAATTGCTCTAGCGACTTGAAAGGTATAAGTACATAAATTTTATTGGCCAGTAGGTAGTTATTAGGCCTGAATTTGAAAACTCCAACATCATTAATATTAGCCCTTTTCAGTGCGGGGAGGTAAGCATTTTTTAAGTAGGAGTCCATTCGAGATTCTTGATCTTCATCTTTAACCGTGTAGGTTTTAAGTTGATAGAACTCACGCTTTTGGTCTTGAGCATTTGAACTGAGTGCAACTGTCATTAGTAGTATAAGACAAGTAAACGGTTTACGTATGGCTAGATTTTTCATATTATAGTTTTGGTTTGAACGGTACCAAACTTAATGAAGTTAAGTCAAATAACCTATCACCAAATTTACGAGCCGGCTAATCTTGTCTGTATTCTAAAATATCACCAGGTTGGCATTCGAGTACTTCGCAAATGGCATTTAAGGTGCTAAACCGAATTGCCTTGGCCTTGCCTTGTTTTAAGATGGAAAGATTAGACATGGTAATTCCCACTTTATCAGAAAGCTCGGTCAACGACATTTTTCTAGAAGCTAACATTACATCAAGATTTACAATTATAGACATATGATGTATTTATATGGTAAGATCATTCTCTTTTTTTAATTGAGCGCCTATTTTGAAAGCTTCGGCAATTACCAGGAGAAAAAGAGAGCCAAAAATAAATTCTAAATGTTGAAAAGAAAAGATATTCATACTAGTGAAATTTAAATTGCTCAACTCAAGTTGATTACTGAAGTAATAGGCTGAATAGGTAGTTGCCACCTTATCTATAAAAAAAAGTGTAATACCAAATATAGCTATTGCCCGAAGTCTATTGGCATTTTCCACAACTAGAAAGTTACCTGATTGTACTGCTTCGAGAATTCGTATCACATATTTTATAGCAAAGAGTGCGCATAAATTTGCAGCCAAAGAAATTAAACTATAAATGGCCAAAAACCTTTTAGGTAAAAAATCAGCACTTATAGTTCCTATTGAATTATGTAAGTAAAAGTTTGAGGACTCAAAAATTTGAGGGTTTTGCCACTTGAGGTTGCTCTCAATAGAGAATAGAACAGGAAATTCCATGTGTAGGGCAGGTGCATCTGTTGCGAAAACAAAAAAACTGTACAGGGCCCAAAATAAAATGGATATTGCAAATAGAAAAAATATTACCCTAAAGAATGTATGTAGAAAGCCAATGAGTGGTCCGCCGTGTGATTTTGTTTCCCTTTCCATAAAATATTATTTAATAACTGTAAATCAACAAAAAATTATTGATAAACAATAAATTTTTATTGTTAAATAATTATTTTCATGTTCATTAGATGGATTGCCAAGTGTATAGTAGTAGCGCTGAAAAAATCCGCGTATATTGCGATAAATCAAAAGAAAATATGGATTTGAACTTAGCGGTACTCATTGATGGAGACAATATACCTTCTGCTTACGTAAAGGAAATGATGGAAGAGATTGCCAAATACGGTAACCCAACGATAAAGCGTATCTATGGCGATTGGACGAATCCTCGCTTGGGCAAATGGAAAAATGTGCTACTCGAAAATGCCATTACCCCCATTCAACAATACGGCTATACCCAAGGAAAAAATGCCACAGATTCCGCAATGATTATTGATGCTATGGATATTTTGTATTCGGGCAAGGTCAATGGTTTCTGTATCGTAAGCAGTGATAGTGACTTTACACGCTTGGCTACACGGTTACGGGAAGCCGGTATGCAGGTTTACGGTATTGGTGAAAAGAAAACCCCTAACCCATTTATTGTTGCCTGTGATCGATTCATATATATTGAGATTTTGAAGAATCAAAGCGATGATGAGGTTTCAGTTGATGATGTCAAGAATAAAAAAAGTACAAAAAGCAGTGTAGATAGAATTACCGCAAAAGATATTAAGCTAATTACGTCAACTATAGATGATGTTGCTGATGATGATGGTTGGGCTTTTTTGGGTGATGTAGGCAGCCTTTTACAAAAAAAGCAGCCTAATTTCGATTCTCGTAACTATGGCTTTCAGAAATTGACCCCATTGATCAGTTCGATCGATAAAATTGAAGTAGATCGCCGAGAGGATAATAAAGGCCGTAAAAAGTTAATTTATGTAAAAATAAAAGATGTCAGGTCTTCTCGATCTAAAAAATGAGCTTGATTTTTTATGGAAGAAAAAACTTATCTTTAGTTACAATAAAACCGTTTATAAAATGAAAAATAATAGTAGGTATTCAAAATTTTTAGGTTTGATGATTTTACTGACCTCTTTTTCCGCCTTACAGGCTTCAGAATTCGTGTCGGTAAATTTACAAAGCTTCAATAATCCCCAAGAAATAGTTGATAATGTCGATGGGGTCTGGAAATATACGGTAGAGAACGCTCCACCTGAATATAGCACAGGACTCATTTCTATCTTCAATGAAAATGATGAGTATGGTGTCGAGGTGCAATTGGCCGGTGGTGCTCTCAAGGGTTCTAATGTAAGTGTAGAGGGTAATAAGGTCAGTTTCGATTTATCAATAGAAGGTACCATGGTTACGGTTAAGCTTGTAGCTGATGGCGATACTATTTCGGGTAGTAGTTCATCATCTCAAGGATCGTATAGCATTCAAGGAAATCGCGTTAAGCCTCAATAAGTTTTTGCTATTCTAAAAGATTTTCAAGAACGAGCTTTTTTCGTTAGCAACTATTGATGTTGTATGCTCTAAATATTTCCTTTTATGACAAGAATTCTTCCTTTATTGGCCTTGTTATTTTTTTGCTGTAAGCCTGATAAGCAGATTGTTGATTTAATTGTTATAAATGCTAATGTATATACCGTTGATGAAGATTTTTCTAAAAATGAGGCCTTTGCCGTTCACCAAGGGAAATTTCTGGCAGTTGATAAATCCGAGGTCATTCTTGAAAAATACGATTCAGCCCAAATTATTAACGCCCAAGAAAAGACGATAATACCGGGTTTAATAGATGCTCATTGCCACTTTTATAATTTGGGTCTCAATCAGCAATCTGTTGATTTGACCGGTACCAAAAGTTATGATGAGGTGTTGCAAAGGGTTAAAGACTTTCAGAAAGAAAACAATAAAGACTTTATTATCGGTCATGGTTGGGACCAAAATGATTGGCTAGAAAAGGACTTTCCGACAAGAAAGGAGCTAGACGAATTATTCCCCGATACACCGGTTGCATTGAGCAGAATAGACGGTCATGCCTTCTTGGTAAATCAGGCTGCACTTAATTTAGCGCAGATAGACGAAAATACGAAAGTAGCTGGTGGTGAAATTATTGTTGGTCCTACGGGATTAACCGGAGTACTGGTCGATAACCCAATGCAATTGATAGATGCCGTAATTCCTGCACCCGATTTAAATACACGTATTGAGGCTTTAAAAGATGCTGAAAAAATTTGTTTCGAGTATGGATTGACAACCGTCAATGATGCCGGTATTGATCGCTCTACAATTGAGTTGATCGATAGCTTGCAAAGAACAGGTGAGTTATCTATTCGTGTTTATGCCATGGTCAGCAATTATGCAAAAGAGGTCGATTATTTTATAGAACAAGGCCCTGTAAAGACGGAGAAGTTGAACGTACGTTCGGTCAAAGTATATGGAGATGGTGCTTTGGGTTCTCGTGGAGCTGCGTTGAAACAAGAGTATTCAGATAAGCATAACCATTACGGCGCAATGGTCACACCTGTTGACTCCATAGAGAGTTTAGCAAGAAAGTTAGCACGCTCTGACTTTCAAATGAATACACATGCCATTGGTGATTCTGCCAATGCCGTTGTTTTAAGAGCCTATCAAGATGTACTCTCAGGGAAAACCGATAGACGTTGGAAAATTGAACACGCTCAGGTAATTGATGAAATTGATTTCAATTTTTTTGAACAGGGAATTATACCCTCAATACAGCCTACCCATGCCACGAGCGACATGTATTGGGCCAAAGATAGGTTGGGCGATAAACGAATCAAGGGTGCGTACGCCTATAAAACGCTTTTAGATAAGGCAGGGTTAGTAGCTTTGGGTACTGATTTTCCGGTGGAGCAAGTAAGTCCGTTTCTAACTTTTTACGCAGCTGTTTCAAGACAGGATTTAGAAAAGCATCCTGAAGGAGGTTTTCAAATGAACGAGGCTTTGTCTCGTGAAGAGGCTTTAAGGGGCATGACCGTTTGGGCTGCTTATTCCAATTTTGAAGAAGATGAGAAAGGAAGTATCGAGGTAGGTAAATTTGCAGATTTTGTAATTCTTGATGAAGATATAATGAGTGTGCCAATTGAAAAGATACCTGACATACAGGTGGAAAAAACCTATATCGATGGTATCGCGAGATAGCTTTAGATTCGGCTGACTATAGAATAAAAAAACCGAAGTACTCACTTCGGTTTTTCAATTATTGGTTTCTCAAAGAAATTTTACATCTTAGTAAAAGTTATAGGTACAGCTACACGCGTTTTTTCCCATCCTATAACCATATGAGCACCATTTTCAACTTCTTTAAAGGCTATAGAAAATTCTTCAAGAGAGCTACTGTCAGCTTTACTAGGTACACTTACTCTTAAGGCGTCTGCGCTTTCATCGTATGAATACGAACCCCATTGGTTCAGTTTTTTGTTAAGAACTACGGTCCATTCGCTCTCGCCTGGAATAGTGAATAAAGAATAAGTTCCGGCTTTTATCGGTTTACCACCAACAGTTGCGTCGGTATAAAATTCAATTTCCGGGGCTTCGTTCGCCCCTGTTCTCCAAACCTCTCCGGCAGGAGCCAGTTCTGATAAAGACCTTCCTTTAAGTTGGGGTCTGCTATAGATAACACGCACAGATTTGTTCGCCACTTTGTAGTCGGTTGGGTAAGAAGCCATATCCATCGGGCTTTTATCTAACCCACTAAATTTTTGAGCTGTGGCTTCGGTAGTAATAATCATGGCAATGGCCATAAGTGCAATAAGAGATGCTTTTTTCATAATCGTAAGTTTGTAATCAATAAAACTAGTTAGTAATTAATTTATTCTTAGCTAAAGAGTCGTTAAAATTAATCCTTCTTACAGAACGAACGATTTTTAATCCGATAAAAGAATAAAAATTATATTTTCATGTAATAATCATATAAATTATTTCAATATGAAACTAAAATTACAATTGTGTTTTTAAATTGAAAGATTAGACCCATCTTTGCTTTCAAATTACAAATAATATAGATTGATATGTGTGGAATTGTATGTGCCTTTGATTTAAAAGAGAGTTCAGATGTTCTAAGACCTCAGTTGCTAGAAATGTCTAAGAAAGTTAGGCATCGTGGTCCGGATTGGAGTGGTATTTATGCCGATGACAAAGCTATTTTGGCTCATGAGCGATTGGCTATTGTTGACCCTGCTTCCGGTAAACAACCCTTGTTCAGTGAAGATGGAAATCTTGTTTTAGCCGCAAATGGTGAAATTTATAATCATAGAGAACTTAGAAAACAGTTTGAGGGCACTTATAATTTTAAAACGGAATCTGATTGTGAAGTTATCCTTGCCTTATACCAAGAAAAGGGTCCGGAATTTTTAGATGAGATGAACGGTATTTTTGGTTTTACTATTTATGATGCTGAAAAAGACACATATTTCATTGCTCGTGACCATATGGGTATTATTCCGTTATATATCGGATGGGATCAAAACGGAACCTTTTATGTAGCTTCAGAGTTGAAGGCTTTAGAAGGCACTTGTTCGAAAATTGAACTTTTTCCTCCAGGGCACTATTACCATAGTGATGAAGGTGAGTTTAAAAGATGGTATACTAGAGATTGGATGGAATATGAAGCCGTCAAGGACAACGAAACCAGCATTCAAGAAATTAAAGATGCCTTAGAAGCAGCAGTGCATCGTCAATTAATGTCTGATGTACCTTATGGGGTTCTTCTTTCTGGGGGGTTGGATTCTTCGGTAACCTCTGCAATCGCCAAGAAATATGCGCAAAAGCGAATTGAGTCTGGCGACACTAAAGATGCCTGGTGGCCGCAATTGCATTCCTTCTCGGTAGGGTTAGAAGGTTCTCCCGATTTGGCAGCGGCGCAAAAGGTGGCGGATCATATCGGAACCGTACACCATGAAATCAAGTTCACCATTCAAGAAGGGCTAGATGCCATCAAAGATGTAATTTACAATCTCGAGACCTATGATATTACGACCATACGAGCTTCTACTCCTATGTATCTTATGGCTCGTGTGATCAAATCTATGGGTATTAAAATGGTGCTTTCTGGTGAGGGAGCAGATGAGCTTTTCGGAGGTTATCTTTACTTTCATAAGGCGCCCAATGCCCAAGAGTTTCATGAAGAGACCGTACGAAAGCTGAGTAAATTACACATGTATGACTGTTTAAGAGCTAATAAATCTTTGGCTTCTTGGGGTATCGAGGGCCGCGTACCATTCTTGGATAAAGAATTTATGGATGTAGCTATGCGCATCAACCCACAAGATAAAATGATTAATGGTGAGCGTATGGAAAAATGGGTGGTCAGAAAGGCTTTCGAAGACTACCTTCCAGAGAGTGTGGCCTGGAGGCAAAAAGAGCAATTCTCTGATGGAGTAGGTTATAGTTGGATCGATACGCTCAAGGAAGTTGTCAATACAGAAGTTAGCGATGAACAATTGGCAAATGCCAAGTTCCGTTTCCCGTTACAGACACCAACATCAAAAGAAGAATTTTATTACCGTTCTATATTTGAATCTCATTTTCCGTCAGATGCGGCCGCATTATGTGTACCTCAAGAAGCCTCGGTGGCCTGTAGTACTCAGATTGCCCTAGAGTGGGATGATGCATTCAAAAACATGAATGATCCTTCTGGTAGGGCCGTAGCAAAGGTGCATACCGATGCTTATGAGAAATAAGTTAATTTACGCTATAAATTTATACAAACCCTTTTACAATTCGTGAAAGGGTTTGTTGGTTTAGTAGCTGGAGTGAACTGGCTTAATTCCACTTTCTTTTGAAGGTCTTAGTGCTAATTAAGAAAGCGAACTTTGTAGGGATAATTTTCCACAAATATTGTTGATAACTTAGAGGTTAATAAAGTGCTAAAACCCTATATTTCATGGGGTATTCCGTATATTTGCGAGATTGCCAAAAATTAAGTCTAACAACCTGTTAATTTTATGAGCGAAGAAGCGAATAGCAAAGACGAAAATAAAAAACAATATTCAGCGGATAGTATTCAGGCCCTTGAGGGTATGGAACATGTTCGCATGCGCCCCTCGATGTATATCGGTGATGTTGGTGTAAGGGGATTGCACCATTTGGTCTACGAGGTCGTAGATAACTCCATAGATGAAGCTATGGGTGGCCATTGTGACGCTATCAGTGTTATTATAAATGAAGACAACTCGATTACTACTCGCGATAATGGTAGGGGTATTCCTGTTGATCTGCATAAAAAAGAAGGTATTTCTGCCCTCGAGGTGGTAATGACCAAAATCGGTGCTGGGGGTAAGTTTGATAAAGACTCCTATAAAGTTTCCGGTGGACTTCATGGTGTAGGGGTTTCCGTAGTCAACGCTTTGTCCGATAATCTAAAGGCTACCGTTTATAGAGACGGTAAAATTTGGGAACAGGAATACGAGAGGGGTAAGGCGATGTATCCTGTCAAAAGTGTTGGTGATACAGAAGAAAGGGGTACAATGGTAACCTTTCATCCTGATGATCACATTTTTCAGCAAACAATAGAATATAGTTATGAGACCTTGGCGAATAGAATGCGTGAGCTTTCTTTTCTGAACAAAGGGGTAACTATAAGTATAACTGACAAGAGGCAGAAAGATGATAAGGGAGAGTTTCTATCCGAAACTTTTTATTCAGATGAAGGCCTCAGCGAGTTTGTTAAATTCTTAGATGGAACGCGTGAGCCTTTAATCCAGAATGTAATCGCTATGGAAGGCGAGAAAAATGGTATTCCTGTTGAGGTCGCGATGGTGTATAACACAAGTTATACCGAAAATTTACACTCCTATGTAAATAATATAAATACCCATGAAGGGGGTACCCATCTATCTGGGTTTAGAAGAGGCCTGACCACTACGCTCAAGAAGTATGCCGATGCCTCCGGAATGTTGGACAAGTTGAAATTTGAGGTTCAAGGTGATGATTTTAGAGAGGGTCTTACGGCTATTGTATCTGTAAAAGTGGCAGAACCTCAGTTTGAAGGGCAAACAAAAACTAAATTAGGTAACCGAGAGGTTTCTTCTGCGGTAAGTCAAGCTGTTTCAGAAATGCTGACCGATTATTTAGAGGAGAACCCGGACGATGCCAAGGTTATCGTTCAAAAAGTTATTCTTGCGGCCCAGGCGCGTCACGCGGCTACCAAGGCCCGAGAAATGGTACAGCGAAAGACTGTAATGAGTATCGGTGGTCTTCCTGGGAAGCTTTCCGACTGTTCTGAACAGGATCCTGCACAATGTGAAGTGTTTTTAGTAGAGGGTGATTCGGCAGGTGGTACGGCCAAGATGGGTCGTGACAGAAAGTTTCAGGCTATTTTACCTTTACGAGGAAAAATCTTGAATGTCGAGAAAGCGATGCAGCACAAGGTTTTTGAAAATGAAGAGATCAAGAATATCTATACGGCCCTTGGGGTGACCATTGGTACAGAAGAAGATAGTAAGGCTCTGAACTTAGAAAAGCTTCGATATCACAAGGTGGTGATTATGTGTGATGCCGATGTCGATGGTAGTCATATTGAAACTTTAATTCTAACCTTCTTCTTCCGTTATATGCGCGAACTAATCGAAGGAGGTCATGTTTACATTGCGACTCCACCTTTATACTTGGTTAAGAAAGGCACCAAGAAACGTTATGCATGGTCTGATAAAGAGCGAGATGAAATTGCCGAAAGCTATAGTGGAGGAGTGGGTATTCAACGTTACAAGGGTCTTGGTGAAATGAACGCTGAGCAACTTTGGGACACTACTATGAATCCTGAATTTAGAACACTGCGTCAAATTACTATTGACAATGCTACCGAGACAGATCGTGTATTTTCTATGTTAATGGGTGATGAAGTGCCGCCTAGAAGAGAATTTATCGAGAAGAATGCTGTTTACGCTAATATTGACGTTTAAAAAGTTTGGTTGAAAAAATAAAAAGCCGCAGTCGTTACGACTGCGGCTTTTTTTGCGTATTTGAACCTAGTGAAATTTACTCTCGTACTGCTAAAATATTACCTTGAGCATCGGTAAGGGTAGCACCACTTTCCGATGATTTCATAGATACGATAAGGTCAGGCATATCGGTGCCAGGGTATGAAAGAGTGTAGGTGTCATTATCTACGCTCCATTCAAAGTCTGTTTTGAAAGTAATCGTACCATTATTTTTTTCGTGGTATCTGCCTAAATAGGCATCGTTAAAAATCCACTCTTGTCTTATAGTTTCTTCTTTTGCTGTTGAGCTTGATGATTTAAGTTCTATATCAGACCATATGCCAATCACTTCATCATTGTTTTCGGGTATTCTGGAGCAATTACTGACCAGAATGATCGCCACTATGGCTAAAAATGAAAAAAGCTTTTTCATTGCTGTAGGTTTTTTTGATTCGGGGTTTAATGAATTTAGAACGGTCATATTTCAATTGGTATTGCTAAAATTCGATGTACGACCACAATTGCCTTTTATCTTCGTTAAACAGCATATTATTTTAACAAGAACGTAGTTCATCGATATTCTTGAAATTATTTTTTTTGTGCATTTAGCCCTCATTTACAAGACTATTATAGTAAGATTGTTTATTTTTGAAATCCTTTGAAAAATGGGGCCTTACAGCTCTAAAACAATACTTTTTTGGAATTTTTTCGGGGGAATTAGACGATTTTTAACTAATCATTAAATAAGTACACATGAAAGTTACCGTAGTAGGTGCAGGGGCAGTAGGCGCAAGTTGTGCAGAATATATTGCCATTAAGAATTTTGCTTCAGAAGTAGTTTTATTAGATATTAAAGAGGGTTACGCAGAAGGTAAGGCGATGGACTTGATGCAGACCGCTTCTTTAAACGGTTTTGATACCAAGATTATAGGGGTTACCAACGATTATTCACAAACAGCCAACAGTGATATTGCAGTAATTACTTCAGGTATTCCTAGAAAACCAGGAATGACCCGGGAAGAGTTGATAGGCATCAACGCAGGTATCGTAAAATCTGTTTCTGCTAGTTTAATCGAGCATTCTCCGAATGTGACTATGATTGTTGTTAGTAATCCTATGGACACTATGACGTATTTGGTTCATAAGACCACTAACTTGCCAAAAAATAAAATTATAGGTATGGGCGGGGCGCTTGATAGTGCTCGTTTTAAATACCGTTTGGCCGAGGCTCTTGAAGCACCCATTTCAGACGTAGATGGGATGGTTATAGGTGGTCATAGTGATGTAGGTATGGTACCCTTGACATCGCATGCGACAAGAAACAGTATCAGGGTTTCCGAGTTCTTGAGCGAAGATAGGTTACAACAAGTTGCCGAAGACACTAAAGTGGGTGGTGCTACACTAACAAAGCTTTTAGGTACCAGTGCATGGTATGCTCCTGGTGCAGCTGTATCTGGTTTAGTTCAAGCCATTGCTTGCGATCAAAAGAAAATTTTCCCGTGCTCTACGCTTCTTGAAGGTGAGTACAATTTAAATGATATTTGTATCGGTGTGCCAGTTATTTTGGGTAAAGATGGAATCGAGAAGATTGTTGACATTCCACTAAGTGATGCCGAAAAAGCGAAAATGCAAGAAAGTGCAGAAGGTGTGTCAAAAACAAATGGTCTTTTAGAGTTATAATTTTTATACTTACATACATTTGAGAAACCCTTTGTAGCTGAACTACAAAGGGTTTCTTGGTGTAAGAAGAGATAAACTTCAGATACATATATTGTAGAAAATATACTACCTAGCATATTTTTCTTTTTATATTTGCCGCATGAATGCGAAATGGTGCGTAAGTACTTTATTTATTATTCTAGCCCTATTGGGGTTAAGTCACGAGCAAAAGAAGGCTTCTAACCAACAAATTTCTTTACAATTTGAAGGTTCAGAACTAGCTTCTGAAACTGCTCATGATGAAGTTTTGGCAGTAATTACCGAGAAGCTTCAAGTCTTGGGTGTCGATGCTATCGAAATCATTGAAAATGACGCCAAACAATTAAGTATTCGTTATTATAGTCATGTTGACGCAGATAGTGTAAAGAAATTTCTCTCTGAAGAAAACCAATGGGCATTATCAGGTGAAGAAGAATTTCCTTCTGATTATCCTGGCGAACAGCTTCCTGAAAAGTACAAATTGGTCGTGTCTGACCTGCATCAACAAGTCGATAGTGGTTTCACCTTTAATGGAACGCTTGTTTACCCTCAAAAACATAAAGATAATTTACTTGGTAATCCGGTAGTTGTACTGTTTAACCATGCTATAGCTGTTGAGCTAAACGCTAACGTAGATTTAGCGTATAAAATTAATAGAGATATTGCTATTGCAATTGACAGAACTTCACAAAATATTCCTGAAGTAAGGGCAGGCCCTTATGTATATGGAAATAGCTAATTTCTATTAAAAAATATCCCTAGGGCGCATAATTACTTTATGTAAATGTGATTTGTCTAAGGGTTTAAACTTCACAAATCGTAATCAACACAAATTAAATAAACTAGCAAAATGCAAAATAAAGGACTAATAAAACTTTTCGCCCTATTGTTCGGGCTGGTAAGTATTTATCAATTATCCTACACTTTTATCACTAACAAGGCTGAAAATGATGCTGAAGCATTTGCGGTAAACCGCATTTCAGAGTCTGAAGAAGGGTATATAGCGAAACGGGAAACATTAGAAGCGCAATATCTTGACTCAATTGGTGATAACTCTATTCTTGGTTATACGAACTACAATGAGGCCAAGAAGAAAGAGCTGAATAAGGGTCTTGACCTTAAAGGTGGTATCAATGTTACTCTTCAGATTTCCGTTAAGGATATTTTGAAAGGATTGGCCAACAATACTAAAAATCCAGTGTTCAACAAAGCTCTAGCTGATGCTGACTCGGCTTCTAAGAATAGTGATAACACCTATGTCGAACTTTTCTTTGAAGCTTGGGATGATATCAAAGGCGAAACCAAATTAGCGTCGCCTGACATCTTCGCCAACAAGAGCTTAAGTGACGAAATCAATTTTCAAATGAGCGATGATGAGGTTAAGCCCATCATCCGTAGAAAGATAGATGAATCGATTGTGTCTGCTTTTGAAGTACTTCGTGAGCGTATCGATGGTTTTGGTGTTACTCAGCCTAACATTCAGCGTGAAGGTAATTCTGGGCGTATTTTGGTCGAATTGCCCGGTGCTAGAGATATAGCCAGAGCACAAGATTTATTATCCAGTACTGCACAATTGGAGTTTTGGGAAACCTATGTTCCGAATAATCCTGAACTACAAGGTTTCTTTTTTCAAGCGAACGAAAAACTGAAAACTTTGATTGAAGCCGATGAGGTTGAAGAGCCTGTTAAAGAAGAGTCAGAATTAGATTCTTTATTATCGGATGTTTCACAAGATTCTTTAGACTTGGCAGGTCAGCGCAACCCGTTATTCGATAAATTTCAATTGGGTGCACCTAGTTATGCTGTTGGTGTAGCTGCCGTAAAAGATACTGCTGAGATCAGTTCTTACTTAAAGATGAAAGAGATTCGCCGATTACTACCGGCAAACATGCAGTTCGTGAAATTTTTGTGGGAGAGACCTTCAGAAGATTCTGAAATAGTAGAGCTGTTCGCACTTAAATCTAATCGTGATGCCACCCCAAGAATTAGTGGAGATGTGGTGAGTGATGCAAGAGACGATTTCGATTTGGGTGGTAAGCCCGCGGTTTCTATGACCATGAACACCAAGGGTGCTAAAGAGTGGGAAGAGCTAACAGGCGACGCCTACAATAATAGAACCGGTATTGCTATCGTTTTAGATAATAAGGTTTATACTGCACCTGGAGTTTCTTCAGGGCCTATATCTGGAGGGCGTTCAGAAATTACGGGCGATTTTACCGTGAACGAAACTAAGGATATTGCTAATGTTTTACGTGCGGGTAAACTGCCGGCATCGGCTGAAATTATTCAAGCGACCATCGTAGGCCCGTCTTTGGGTCAAGAGGCTATTGATAGCGGTTTTAAGTCTTTCATGATAGCCATGGCTTTCGTGTTAATTTGGATGATATTTTACTACGGTAGAGCTGGGGTATTTGCAGACATTGCATTGCTTTTGAACATTCTTTTGATTTTTGGTGTCTTGACCAGTTTAGGTGCCGTACTTACGCTTCCTGGTATAGCCGGTATTGTACTTACGATTGGTATGTCGGTAGATGCGAACGTACTTATATTTGAACGTATTAAAGAGGAAATAGCAAAAGGTAAAGGCAAATCACAGGCCGTCGCCGATGGTTTCAGTAATGCCCTCTCTTCGATTTTAGATGCGAATATTACTACCGGTTTAACGGCAATCATTTTGTTTATTTTTGGGTCTGGGCCAATTAAAGGTTTTGCGACCACCTTAATTATCGGTATCGTTACTTCATTGTTTACTGCTATATTCATTACCCGACTCTTGGTAGATTGGTATTTGAGTGGTAAAACAAGAAGATTGGATTTTTCAACAGGTATTACCAAAAATCTTTTTCAGAATATAAATATCGACTTCTTATCGAAGCGTAAGTTCGCGTATATTTTTTCTGCCGTTTTGGTTGGGGTAGGGGTATTCTCTTTACTCACTAACGGACTTCAAGAGGGTGTTGATTTTGTAGGAGGACGTTCGTATCAAGTAAGATTTGAACAACCTGTGAACTCTTCTGAAATTGCTTCTGAACTTAATGATGTATTTGGAAGCGGTACCAATGTGAAGACTTTTGGGGAAGACAACCAGATTAAGATTACCACTCCGTATAAAGTGGATGTCGAAGGATTGGAAGTTGATAACGAGATTCAAGATAAGCTTTACACTTCTTTGCAAAAATACCTGCCAGATGGTATGAGCAAACAAGATTTTATATCGATTAGCGAAGAAGACCAAATAGGTATTATGCAGTCTACCAAGGTAGGTCCTACGATTGCCGATGATATCAAGAATAATGCATTTTTGGCCATTATTGGTTCTCTAGCGGTTGTCTTCTTGTACATTCTTCTACGTTTTCGAAAATGGCAATTCTCGCTTGGTGCGGTTGCAGCTGTTTTTCATGACGTTATGATTGTATTGGGCATCTTCTCTTTATTTGGTACGATTATGCCATTTAATATGGAGATTGACCAAGCTTTTATTGCGGCAATTCTTACTGTAATTGGTTACTCGCTGAATGATACCGTTGTCGTATTCGACCGTATTCGTGAGATTATCGGAGAGAAAGGATGGAGAGGCGGAGGCAATATCAATTTGGCATTGAACAGTACGCTAAGTAGAACCTTAAATACTTCGATGACAACATTGGTGGTATTATTGGCGATATTTGTCTTTGGCGGTGAATCGTTGAGAGGTTTTATGTTCGCAATGATAATCGGTATTATCGTGGGTACATACTCATCATTGTTCATTGCAACGCCCGTCATGTTCGATACATTGAACAAGAGTCTGAAGTCTGGTGA